>NZ_JBHYVA010000190.1:0-12723 GCF_042750055.1 Streptomyces sp. NPDC059456 | reverse complement strand
CACACCGCCACCGTCGCCACCAGATTCACCTACGCCAACCCCGGCGACACCCCCATCCCCGGCGCCTGGTAACCGTTCTAAACACCACCACCCCCACCACGGCCCCGGTCGCCGCCGCCCGGGCCCTTCTCACATCAGCGCGGTCAGGGGACACCCGGACGGCTGCGAAGAGCAGCGGCGCCGCCGCCTCGAACGAGCCTTCGACAACTGAACGAAGACGCAGGGTCGAAACCCTGTCCCATTCAGGACGGGGCGGTCCACGCAGCGGACCGAATCGCCGGTGACCGCTCCCGCAGGGCGCCGACGAATCGGCCGCCGGGCCCGCCAGGGCCCAAGGGGCGGCACGCTGCGGACGAAGGTGCCCCGCAGTCCAGCCGGCCACGCCGCGCCATTCGCCGCGCCGCCCACGCGCAAAGTGCTGGAGCGTTCCTTCACGTAGCAGGCAGACGGGTCGCCCACCAGCATCGATGACTCCCGGTACGGGCGACGCGGCTACAGCCTTGACCCTGCAGGCCGTATCACCGAGGTCCGGGGCCGAGAACGGACCGAGCAGTACGCATACGACACCACCAGGGATCAGACACGAACCCCCATCGGGGGCACCGACAACGGCGAGCACATCTTCTGGATCACCGATCCCGTCGAGGAACCCGACCGCTGGCGGATCGCGGTCAACGAAGCCCGCGGCCCGCAGTGGTTCATCTTCGACGGGCCCCTCGTCGACTTCCTCACCTCTGTACTGAGCGGGCAGACCGCGGTCCCCCAGTTCCCCCGCGACCTCCTCGAAAGCGGCCCGTCCTTCACCCCTTCACAGCCGGTGCTGTGGAAACCGGAACCGATCGCGGACCAACCCGCCGTCGATACGGCCGCCATCCGCACATGGGCTCGGGACAACGGCTACGACGTCCCTCCCCGAGGGCGGATCCCCGCCGAAGTCCGTGCAGCCTGGGAACGCGCCAACAGCTGAACATCACCCAGCCGACACGAGCGGCCAGCGCCCCCCCTCATCCGAGCCTTGTAGAAGACGCGGGCGCTGGCCGGGCAGCATCCGAGCTGTTCGGCGTTCTCGTTGTAGTCCCGCTCCTGGAGGTAGCGCAGGTGGGCGGCTTCCTGACGGCGCCGCTGCGGCATCTGCTGGATGAGCGTGGTGATCTCTCGCGCAGCGACGAGGTCCTCGGTGCTCGGGTATGGAGTAGTGACGGTCCAGTTGATGGTCCCTGCTCGGCATGGTCGGCCGGGTCACCCTCGGGGTGCAGCGCGATCGTGGGTACGGAGCGGGCGAGTCGGCGTCGTGCCACGGTTGTCCTCCCTGAGGGGGAGGGGACTACGAGTGGACGGGTGCGACCGTCCCGGAAGCCCCGGCGGATTCGTGGATCTTGGGGATGGGTCTCGGCCACGTGTCCGGAATTTCAGGTGGTACGTGCGAGGGACGGAAGATCGTTCTTGGGAGGGTTCCGGTCTATCCTGCCCGTCCAACACAGTTGAGGCGCAAGCGATTTCACCCGACGAAGGAACGGGACCACGCGCATGAAACGCCTCACACGGCTGCTCGCCACCTCCGGACTCCTCGCCGCCGCCCTTCCTGCGCTGGCGACGCCATCGGCCTCCGCCACCACGACTCCCGCGTACCTGCGACAGACTCCGGCCTGGCACCGCTGCAGCCCCGATCGGCCGGCGGCGTACGAGTGCGCCACCCTCAAGGTGCCGCTCGACTACCAGCGTCCCGAAGGGCGCACCCTGGACCTCGCCATATCCCGGATGAAGAGCGAGAACCCCGCCAAGCGGCGCGGCGTCCTCCTCCTCAACCCCGGCGGCCCCGGGACCTCGGGGCTGTACCGGCCGATGCGGACGAACGCCGAGATGCCCAAGGACGTACGTGACCGCTACGACCTCGTCGGCTTCGACCCGCGCGGCGTCGGCGAGAGCAGCCCGATCGGCTGTGGTGATCTGAGCGAAGCGGAGGTGGGCGTCGGCGGGGCGTACCGGCCCGAGACCTTCGCCTCGGACGTGTCCTGGGCTCGCGGAATCGCCGACAAGTGCCGTGAGAAGTCGGGCGATGTGATTCCGTACATCACCACCCGCAACACGGCGCGCGACATGGACGTCATCCGCGCCGCACTGGGCGAGCGGAAGGTCTCGTACCTGGGCTACTCGTACGGGACGTACCTCGGCGCGGTGTACTCCCAGATGTTCCCCGAGCGCACCGACCGGTTCGTCCTGGACAGCGGCGTGGACCCGGGACGCGTCTGGCGCGGCATGATCCAGGCATGGGGGACCGAAGCCGAGCCCGCCTTCGAGCGGTGGACGCGGTGGGCGGCGGAGCGCTCGGACACCTATGGGCTCGGCGCCACGCCCGAGGCGGTCTCGGCCACCTTCTGGGCGCTGGTGGCGCGGGCCGACCGGGACCCGATCATCCACTACGAGGAGAAGATGACGGGTGACGACATCAGGGCCGACCCGTCGCTCTTCTTCGATCCCCACGCTGCCTCGGTCGTCATCAAGTCCATCAAGGCATCGGCCGACAATGCGCCCCAGCCGCCGGGCGGCGGCACCGCTCCGGGCGCCACCGGTCCGGGCGCGAGCGGGAAGGGCGCCGGCAGGAAGGAGCCCGGCGCGCAGTCACCGCTCGGCGGCGTCCGGGCCGCCGGCCCGGGCATCGACGCGGGAGGGGCGTCGGACGCTCCGGACGCCACTCCCGCCAGCAACGCCACCGCCGTGTACTGGGCCGTGGTGTGCGGGGACACGGACAGCTGGCCCCGCGATCCGGAGCAGTACGCGCGGGACGCGGCGCGGGACAAGGTGAAGCACCCGCTGTACGGGGACTTCGCGTCGAACATCAAACCGTGCGCCTTCTGGCAGCGGCCGCTGGAGCCGGCCACACCCATGAAGACCCGGGCCGATGTCCTGACCGTGCAGAACGAGTGGGATCCGATGACCCCGCTCGCCACCGGCCAGGGGCTGCACCAGGCGCTCAAGGGATCGCGGATGGTGCTGGCGCTGGGGGGTGAGGGGCATGGTGTGTATCTCTCCAACCCCACGGCCTGCGCCAACATACCCGTCAACGCGTACCTGTCGACGGGACGGCTGCCCGCGAAGGACGTGACCTGCCACAACCCGCCCCCCACCCCGGATCCGGAGAGTGCCGGAGCCCGCTGACGACAGGGCCCGGCCGCCCGGCCCCGCTGTAGTCGGCTGAACCTAGTCGGCTGAACCCGGTCAAGCAGCCGGCTGCGAACGTCTGCGCAGGCCCTCGACGCCACAGGGTCCATGGTGCGGTCAGCGCGCGGGCCGCGAAGAGGACCTCCGGGCGTCGGCGGCGCTCGGCGCAGGGCAGGGGCAGCAGCTCGATGCCGCCGATCTGCCGGGCGTCGAAGGCGGTGGAACGCCGGGCTGTCCGCGGCCGGCGCGGTGGCGGTGCGGCCACGGGCGGCAGCCCGGCGCCGGAGGGCTTCGAGGGGCGATCGGCCGGCGGCCGTTTCCCAGACGAGCAACTCGCCATCGAGGACCGGCCCGCCGCGGAGCTGCTCGGCGGCCGCCACCGGGTCGGGGAATCGGTCCTGGACCAGCGCCCCGCGCCGGGGCTGCACCAACATCCGCCGTGACTGGTACAGCAAGAAGCGCTGCTACGCCAGTCATGCCGAATGGATACCCCCACAGAAGACCCACATTCAAGGCCCGTCCGGGCCCGAGTCGTCCGCGCGCACGTGTTCCTGTCGTCGGCGGACCCCTGCTCGGGATCGCGGCGGGGCGGGCTCTGTGCCTGGGAGCGGAGCCGGAGAGCCCGGGGTGGGGGAAGCGTACGCTGTTCACGCCGCGGCGGGGCAGGTAGCGCAGAGGTCGTCGCACCCTCTTGCGAAGAGGGATGACGCCGGTTCGAATCCGGCCCCACCCCGCCGCGTGCACTCGATGTGTCGACGTGCTTGCCGTGGCCGAACCTGTCGACGTTCGACGGGCCGAGTCCGCCGCGACCGCATTCGTCTGTGTGACGGGTGCGGCGGCGACGCTCGGGGGCAGGGCGCTGACGGATGGCGTGGCGTCGGGGGCTTTCCGCGGGCACCGGCATCTGTGGGGCGGGCTTCGTGCCGGAGCCAGCTGCACACAGACGGCGTCGACCGCGACTACGGTGACGCGTTTCCGGGAGTCAGGGGACGAGCACGATCTTGCCGCGCACTCGGCCGCTCTCGCTCAGCTCATGGGCCCTGGCCGCCTCGGTCAACGGCAGCGTCTGCTCCACGGACGGCCGGATCCCGGCGCGGTCCACCAGGTCGGCGAAGCCTGCCAAGTCGGCCGGGGTGGGTTCGAGGTAGTACTCGAGGAAGCGCACGCCGTTCGCCCGTGCCTGTTCCGTCACGGCCGTCCTGTCGACCCCGACGCCCACGACGTCGATGAGGATGCCGCCGCGCTTGAGCGTACGCAGCGACCTCGGCCCGTACTCGTTGCTGATCGTGTCGATCACCACGTCCACGTCACGCAGACTCGTGAAGTCGGCCGTCGTGTAATCGATGAGTTCGTCCGCACCGAGCTCGTGCAGGAAGGCGTGCTTGGCCGTCCGGGCCGTGCCGATCACGTACGCCCCGCGCGCCTTGGCGATCTGGACGGCGAAATGTCCCACCCCGCCCGCCGCCGCGTGCACCAGAACGCGCTGGCCGGGCTGCACCTGGGCGATGTTCACCAGGGTCTGGTAGGCGGTCAGGCCCGCGATGCCCAGTGCCGCTGCGTGCACGTGATCGAGGGTGGTGGGTTTGGCGGCTATGGAGGTTTCGGGTACGAGCACGTAGTCGGCGTGGCTGCCGCGCGGCGGGGTCACCCAGCCGAACACTTCGTCACCGGGCCTGAAGCCGCTCGCTCCTTCACCGATCTCGTCCACCACTCCGCTGAACTCGTGTCCCAGGACGAAGGGCGGCTCGCCGAACCACTGCACATGTCCCGCGCGGACCTTCCAGTCCGCCGGGTTGATGCCCGTGGCGTGTACGCGCACGAGCACCTCACCGGGCGCGGGGCTGGGCCGGTCGGCCTCCGCGACTTCGAGTACTTCCGGACCGCCGAAGGAAAGCTGCTTGATCGTTCTCATGTGATCCATTCTCAGCCCAGCAGCGCATCTCGGGGCCGAGAGGCCCCCTCGTCAGGCAGTTCGTCGGTGCTCGGGGGTCTTTCGCGTCTTCACCCCGCCGGCGACGAGCGCCAGACCGACGGCGATGATGCCGAGGTAGGCGGTGGTCGGCAGGTCGACGACCTTGTGCATCCAGCCCCACTCCGTGCCGAAGAAGGTCTGCGAAACAAAGCTGACGAGGCCTTGGGCCCCTATGACGTAGCCGATGCTCTCGACGGTGTATCCGATGGTTGTTCGCACGGACCAACCTTCTCGCGGTGGTGCCGCGGGATCGTCCTCCGCAGGGCCGAAAACGCAGTAGGCCAAGTAGGCCAAAGGATGCAGTCCCCTGTGGGACTCACCGGTCCGGCGGCGGGCCCGCGGACGCCGGCACCCGGGTCACGAGCCGTGGGCGGTGGGGTGCAGCGGTTCGTACAGCGGGAGTTCGGCGCCGCTGGGGAGCCGGATCGCGGTCAGTCTGCCCCAGCGCTGTTCGCTGACCGGCCGGGTGACCTCGACACCCTTGGCGCGGAACGCGTCGAGCTGGGAATCGAGGTCGTCGCACATCAGGTAGAGCTCGTGCCGGGGCGGGCCATCGGCCGGGTGCACGGCGACTTCGGACGGGGGCAACGCGAAGATGAGCCAGCCGCCGCCCGCGTCGACGCCGGGGAAGTCGAGGACGTCACGGATGAAGGCGCGGTCCGCCTCGGCGTCGTCGCTGTAGAGGATGACATGCGCACCGCTGATCATGGCTGGCCCCTGTCCGTCGACGTGCTGCCGGTCGTGTTCCCGGCATCGTGGCACGCCAACGTCGGAAATATCTCCGGATGGGTTCGACGACACGTTGGTTTTCCAGCGCGCGCAAGGTGGATTTCGCTGAAGTCAATCGTCTCCGGACGGGCGGGAGTGACGGTTCTTCCAGATGGCCCCGCCCGCCGCGCAAGCGACGAGGAGGATGAAAAGAACGGGGATGAGCGGGCCGAATCCCATGCTTGCGAACATGATTTCTCCCGTCAGTGGGAGTGTCATGTGGTGACCCTCCCGCGTTCGACCGGACCGGGGCCTGCGTTCACCGGTGCAGCATGCGCGGTGGACGCAGGCCCGGTTTTGTTATTCGTCCTTGAGGTAACCGCCGACAAAGCCACGGTAGTCGCCCCAGACGCGCTCCCGCTTGTCCCAGGCGCTGCCCCAGCAGGAGGCCGTCCAGACGGTCTCGCTCTGGGCGTTGTCGGCCGGCGGCGAGGAGATCCACTCCTTCACCGGGCTGTGGGAGAAGTCGCACCCCGGCACGTAGAGGTAGTGGGAGGCGCTGCCCGGGTACACCTTGGTGGTGTCCTTGCCCTTGACCTGGTAGTTGGTCCGCACGGTGACCCGCGAGACCCGCACGCCCAGGAACTTGTCGGTGTACGAGTACGAGGCCCACATGTCGCGGTAGCCCGACGCCCGCAGTGCCGCGGTGGAGTTGGTGGACGAGTCGTCGCCACCGCCGGTGGACTCGCGCTCCACCACGACGTCGCCGCCCGCCAGCTCCGTGCGGGTGATGCCCGCCGCAGCCGCGGTCTCGGCTCCGTCGAAGAGCTGCTTGATCAGGGTGCGGTCCTCCAGCAGGTCGAGGAACCGGGTCTTCTGGGCGGCCGAAAGGGCCGAGAATCCCTGGGCCGTCTCCTTGGCCTGCTCATCGCCCTGCGCCGACTTCATCGCGAGATAAGCCTGGTACTTGGCGACCCTGGCGGCCTGCGAGGCCGCCTGCGAGGCCGAGCCGTCGTCGGCCTGGGCCGAGCCGGGGAGCACCGCCAGGGCTATTCCGGCAAGAGCGACGCCGGCAGTGGTGGTGAGGCCTTTTCTGATCGCGGAGCGCATACTGGGTTTCTCTCCTCTTTGCTTCCACTCGAATAATTCGGGCAGGAAAGGGAGAGGCGCACGCACTAAAGCGCGCCCCGAATACCCCGGCCCCCCGTGTTGCGCGCCCGCCTTTTCGGTCCCCGCGGTCGCGCCTCACAAAGAGTGCCCGAGCGCGCGGCAGCGAGTCAATCAAACCCAAATCATTTGAGGATCATCTGAGTTAAGGGGACGCGGCGGCCCGCCAGCGTTCCGGAACCAAGGAATCCACTCATAGGGAATTTGCGATTCCGTGGGGCCGGATCATTCCAATGCCCCGAATACCCGCTTTCCGACCGATGGGCGGAACACGACCGTCTTGCGGGTGAACGGGAGAGTCCGGGGCTCTTCATGGATGGATGAACGGGTGGTTTCCGTCGCTTTCCGCCGCCGGGACGACCGGGTACCCCTCCCCGTGGGGGCGCCGCCGGGGCCGGATCAGGCGAGGGCGGCCGCGGTGAGGGCCAGGCCCGCGGCGGCGAACACCACGACGTGGCGGGCGTTCTGCAGGATCCAGACCCAGCGCGGGAAGCCGGCCTCGGCGGCCTCCAGCAGGGCCGCGACGTCGATGCGGGCGAGTTCGGGGTCGCCGTTGCGGGAGAAGGCGGCCCGTACGGAGGCGGTGGCCGTCAGGTTGCTGTAGAGGATCACGCAGTTGATGGCCACGACGAGCCCGAGGACGATCCAGTTCACCATCCCGACCCAGGAGACGGCGGCCAGGTTGAGCGCCGCGGTGGCCGTGATGACGGCGGCGATCGAGACGGGCGCCCAGGTCTCGTGGCCGCCGGCGTCGAAGCGCATCCCGTTCTCCTCCAGGACGGTGGTCCGCACTCCCTGGCGGCGCAGTTCGGCACGGGCCGAGGTGGTGGCGGCAGCGCCGAAACGGGCCCGCACCAGCGGGATGCTCACGAAGGCGCCGGCGACGGACAGCTGCATGGCGGCGATGAACGTGTTCACGGGGTTCTCCTCGGCGTGGGCTCTCGACTCTTGAACTAAGTGCAAGAGCAAGTTAGCCGGGGACTTGAACTAAGTGCAAGAGTGCTCCTGAACTTTGTGCAAGTCGCGGGCTGCCGCCTATCGTGAGCGCATGGCACGCGACACGCTCACCCGCGAACAGATCGTCGGCACCGCCGTGGAACTCCTCGACGACGAGGGGCTGGAGGGTCTCAACATGCGCAGCCTCGGCAAGCGGCTGGGCGCTGCCGCGACCGCGGTCTACTGGCACGTCAAGAACAAGGACGACCTCGTCGTGCTCGCCGGCGACCACGTGTGGCGGGAGATCGAGTTGCCGGCCATCGCGGCCGACCGTTGGCGCGAGGCCGCCGTGGCGATGGCGGACGGGCTGTACGGCATGCTCGGCCGCCACCCCTGGCTCGTACAGGCGCTCGGTTCGTACCTGTTCCACGGGCCCGGCAAGGCGCGCTACGACGACCACAGCCTCGCCGTGTACGAGGCCGCCGGATTCGCCGCCGCCGATGCGGACCGGGCGGCGGGGGCCGTCTTCACCTACGTGCTCGGGAACGCGGTCGGCGCCTCCGCGCAGGCTTCGCTGACGCGGCGTCTGGGGCGGGACGGGGGTGATCCGCAGGAGCGGTTCCGGGAGACGATCACCAGGGCGACGGAGGTCGCCCTGCAGTTCCCGCGGCTGCGGGCGCGCGTCGACGGCGCAGCCGCGGGCTACAACGCGGCGCCCGACAACACGTACGAGACCGGATTGCAGGCCCTCTTGGACGGCCTTGCGGCCCGGTCCGACCGGTAGGCCGATCGTCGGTCTTCGCCCGGCCCGATGGCGGGCGGCGGGTCCGGGCCGGCGGCTGCCTCGTCGAGGACGTGCAGCCCGGATGGCCGTGAGGCCTCAGCTGCGCGGGCTGCGGGATGTGGGATGTGGGCCTACGGCCTGTACCTGCGCCCGTGCGTCGGGGAGTTGTGCATGGCGATCGAGCTGTAGGAGGACCGGTCGCTCGCGGCCTGCTCCCTACGGGCCTGCTCGATCAGCAGGCCTTCCGCAGTCTCCGTACGCCGGTTCCCGCGGCGCAGTACGACCCACACCATCCACAGGGCCGCCAGGCCCATCACGCCGAAGAACACACCAAGCTCTAACATTCTCCGCCCCCGTCTCACGAACTGGTGCACGACCCTACCCAAGCAAGTCCGGAATGGGTGCTTCCTGAGCAGGTCGTTACGCGGGTGAGGACTCGCCCCGCCCTCCGCTCCCCCACCCCGGGAGGATCCCTCCGGCCCTGCCTCCGCAGGCTCGACCGACTCGTCGCCGGCGTGGCGGGGGTCCGGGTGGTGGGACCGGGACGGGTGCGGGTCATGCGCGGGTGGATGCGGCTTCGACGGGGTGGCGGCGGGTTGCGTGGGTGGTCGCTGTTGCTGTGGTGGCCAGGGCTACGAGGGTGCAGAGCGCGATGGTTCCGCCGATCTGGGGCCAGGGGATGACCGTGGGCGCCGCGGGCACGAGTTCGGTCAGCGCGGCGTACTGGGTCACTGCGGCCAGCAGGGTCGCGAGGGCGGCGAGGACGATGCCGACGACCACCGCGACGGCCGACTCGGCCGCTGCCATCCTCACGACCTGGCTGCGCAGCGTGCCGGCCAGCCCGAGCAGGGCGAACTCCCGGCGGCGCCCGGCCATCGCCATGACCAGGGTGTTGGCGACGGCGATCAGGGCGTAGGCCAGCGCGATCCCGAGGGTGATCATCGCCGCGTTGTCCGTCTGTTCCGCGGCATGGGCGCGCTGGGCGTCCAGGTAGGCGTCGTAGGGCACGGCGTGTGCACCGGAGCCGGCCAGTGCCTGGTTCACCGCGGCTGTCTGGTGCCCGTCGAGTCGCGGGCCCGTGCCCGTGCCCGTGCCCGTCCGGGAGTCGAGGTAGACCCGGCTGGGCGGTATGGCGCCGGTCAGCGACGCGGAGAGGTAGGTGTCGTCGCCGGTCAGGCCGCGTGCGACGACCGCCGCGATGACGGTCGGTACCCGTGTGCCGGTCGGCAGCAGCACGACCACCCGGTCTCCGGCCGACAGGCCGTTCGATTCGGCGGCGTGCTCGTCGATGACCAGGAACTCGTCGGGCAGCGCGGCGAGCGAGCCGGAGAGCACGGGCGGTGTGACGGTGGTGCCCAGCGCCGCCGCGGGCAGCGCGGTCGTGCTCAGCGAGTCGATCTGGTCGCCCTCCGCGGTACCGATCCGGATGTTCATCGAGGCGACGGGGGTGACCCGGAGCCCGGGTACGGCTGCCAGCTTCTCCAGCGTGCGCGCGTCGGTCCCCGTGCCGCCGGGCACCACGACGCCGGCAGCGTGGACCTCCTGCCGCTGGCGGGCGAGCACCACGGCGTCACCGGACTTCTGCACCGTCAGCAGGGTGGCGACCAGTCAGCACGGGTTCGTCCCGCCCATGCCGGGCTCCAGCGCGGCCATCCGCAGGGCGACGGTCTCGGCCGTGGGATCGAAGAGCTCGCCGGTCACCCTGCCGTCGGCGAGGAAGACCACCCGCTGCGCGTACGAAGCCGCCACGGGGTCGTGCGTGACCATGACCACGGTCTTGCCCGTGCTCCTGGACGACGCCGCGCAGCAGTGCCAGGACCTCCCGCGCGGTACGCGAGTCCAGTGCGCCGGTCGGCTCGTCCGCGAAGACCACCTTGGGCCCGGTCACCAGCGCACGCGCGATGGCGACCCGCTGCTGCTGGCCGCCGGAGAGCTCTGCGGGCCGGTGCTCGCCGCGTTCGGAGAGGCCGACCTCGGCCAGTCCCCGGTCGATCGCCCCGGGATCCATCGGGCGTCCGGCCAGCCGCAGCGGCAGTTCGACGTTCTGCCGGGCCGTCAGCGCGGGGATCAGGTTGAAGGACTGGAAGACGAAGCCCATGTGCTCACGGCGCAGCTCGGTCAGGGCGCGCTCGGAGAGCGCGTGCAGCGGCACGCCGTCGAGCAGGACCTGGCCCGCGTCGACCCGGTCGAGGCCCGCCGCACATTGCAGCAGCGTCGACTTGCCCGAACCCGAGGGGCCCATGATCGCGGTGAAGGTGCCCGCCTCGAAGTCGGTGTCCACCCCGTCGAGTGCACGCACCCGGTGGTCGCCGCGACCGTACGTCTTGTGCACGGCGGTCAGCCGGAGCAGGTCGCCCGGCTTCCGTGCGACGGTGGAGGCCGGGTGTGAAACCCGTGCCGGTAGGGCCTTGTTCCGGAGCACTCGCTCGCTTTTTCCGTGGGGTCTGGGGCTTTGGCCGGGGCGTGGTCACCCGCCGCACCGACGCTAGGCCGGTGGACGGCGTCCACGCCTCCGGACTGCCCCTGATCTCGACCCTGAGGAATCCCCGGCGGTGAGCTCGGCTCCAGGAGGTCTTGTGGAGTTGAGCGCGTCGGCCTGGGATGGCCCGGGGGCGCGCGCGCGGGGGGGCGGCGCGGCGCGGTGTGTTCCTGTGGGGGGGGGTGTGGGGGGGGGGCGGGTGGGCTCGGGGAGGGCCTTTTGGACGGCCACCGGAACGGTCTTGGCACCTTCGCCGTCGCCGGCCGTCAGGGTGCCGAGCTCCGTACCGGCCTTCGCCTTGTGCGGCAGCGGCGCGGCGCCGGCGGTGAGGGTGAGTTTGACCTGCTGGCCCGGGACGCCGATCACGTTCAGGTCCTTGGCCGCCACGAGCGGGGTGCGGCCGCCGAGTCCGTCGTCCACGTAGCCGACCGTGTCGCCCTTGCGGACGAGCGGGGTGGACGCCAGGGCCGTACGCACCGCCTCGATGATCTTCCTGCTGTTCGCCTGCACCAGCGCCAGGCTCCTTTTCGCGTTCGGGTCCGGGCCGTCAACACGCTGCTGCATCAACGTGCCGAGGATCAGCGTGGTCTCGTCGCCGACCGACTTGTACGCCGCCCACATCAGTGCGCCGCCGGCCGGTGTGCTGGAGCCGGTCTTGATGCCGCGGACGCTGAGACTCTGGACGCTGAGCAACTCGTTGTTGTTGAGGAGCGGCTCGTCCAGCCCCTTGATGGGCGCGCTGGGCATGGCGACGATAGCGCGGAACACCTCGTCCTTCATCACCGCCTCGGCCAGCTTCAGCAGGTCGGTGGCGGTGCTGACCGTGCCGGCGTCCAGACCGCTGGGGTCCGTGTACGTGGTGTTCTTCATCCCGAGGTCCCGGGCGGCGGCGTTCATCTTCTCCACGAACGCGGCCTCGGAGTCGGCGCCGGTGTCCCAGCGCGCCAGCAGGCGGGCGATGTTGTTGCCCGACGGGATCATGAGCATCTTGAGCATGTCCTGCTGGCTGAACTTCGTACCGGCCGTGAGCCCCTGGATCCGCGACTCGTTCTCGGAGTTGCCGTCCGCCACGGTCTTCGCGTCGACGGTGATGTCGGGGCCGGGGTCGTTCTTGCGCAGGGGGTGGCTCTTGAGGATCACGTAGGCCGTCATCACCTTGGCCACGCTGGCGGTGGGGACGGGCTTCTGCTCGCCGAACGTGCCGATGTCGCCGGAGCCGGAGACGCGGACTGCGCCCTGGCCCTGGGTGGGCCAGGGGACGGAGAACCGGCCGTCGACGGTGCGGGTGGACTCGGCGGCGACGAGGTGCGGGGTGGGGAGGGGCCGCAGCAGTTGGGCGCCGGCATAGGCCCCGGCGAGGAGCAGCAGGATCGGCGTCCACACCTTGACGCGGCGCAGGGCGGTCCGGCGGGGCGTCTCCGGCGCGGGTGGGGTGGGCGACCTGCTCGATGGTGCCGAGCAGCGCGTGGTAGACGCCGCCGCCCTCCTCGAAGCTGGTCACGCCGTTCATCGAGTGGC
>NZ_JBHYVA010000189.1:0-12783 GCF_042750055.1 Streptomyces sp. NPDC059456 | reverse complement strand
ACCGAGCACAGCCCGCCACACCTCACCCCAGGAGTGAGCACCATGCCCGACACCCTCCGGCCGAAGGGACTCCCTCCGGCCCCGCCGCTTCCCGGCGTGCTCCGCAGCTCCCTCGATGTCGAGCCGCTGACCTGCACCATCGGCGCCGAGGTCGCCGGCGTGAGCCTCGCCGACGCCGCTCGTGACGATGACCTCTTCGCCGAGATCAAGAGTCTGCTGCTGCAGTACAAGGTCCTGTTCCTGCGAGACCAGGACATCACGCGCGCCGACCACATCGCCTTCGCCGCACGCTTCGGCGCGCTGGAGGAACACCCGGTGGCCGGAAGCGACCCGGACCACCCCGGCCTGGTCCGCATCTACAAGGACCTGGACAGCGCGCCCGAGCACTACGAGAACGCGCTGCACACCGATGGCACCTGGCGCGAGAACCCGGCCATGGGAGCCGTACTCCGCTGCGTCGAGTCTCCCCCCGTGGGCGGCGACACGATCTGGGTCAACATGGCCGAGGCCTACCGCCGCCTCCCGGAGCACATCAAGGCGCAGATCCGAGACCTGCGGGCTCGGCACAGCATCGAGGCGACCTTCGGCGCGGTCATGCCCGAGGAACAGCGTCACGCACTCAAGGCCCGGTTCCCGGACGCGGAGCACCCGGTGGTACGCACCCATCCGCAGACCGGCGAACAGATCCTTTTCGTCAACGCCTTCACCACGCACTTCGTCAACTACCACACGCCCGAGAACGTGCGCTTCGGGCAGGACTACGCTCCAGGCGCCGGCCTCCTGCTGAACTACCTGATCAGCCAGGCCGCGGTTCCCGAATACCAGGTCCGCTGGCGCTGGCGGAAGAACAGCGTGGCCATCTGGGACAACCGCTCCACACAGCACTACGCCGTCCAGGACTACTGGCCCGCCGTCCGCAGGATGGAGCGCGCCGGGATCGTCGGCGACAGGCCCGTCTGACCACCCCTCCTTCTCCCCATCCAAGGTTCCCTCTCCATCAAGAGCAGTCGAGGTGATGACAATGGGGTTTCTCACCACTGTGGAACCCGCTCCCGGAAGAACCGCCTCCTCCGAGTGGCCCGTGTCCCGGCAGTACGCCTGGGTGGTCTTTGCGCTGAGTTTCGGACTCCTGCTCTCCGACTACATGTCCCGGCAGGTACTCAACGCCGTCTTTCCGTTGCTGAAGGCCGACTGGCTGCTCTCGGACGCCCGGCTGGGCTCGCTCAGCGGCATCGTGGCGCTGATGGTCGGTCTGCTCACCTTCCCCCTCTCGCTGCTGGCCGACCGATGGGGGAGGGTGAAGTCCCTGGTCCTGGCGGCGACGATGTGGAGCCTGGCGACCCTCGGGTGCGCGGTGGCGGCGAGCTACGGCCAGATGTTCACCGGCCGCCTCCTGGTCGGCGTCGGTGAGGCCGCGTACGGCAGCGTCGGCATCGCCGTAGTCCTCAGCGTCTTCCCGGGCTCCCTGCGGGCGACGCTCTCCGGGGCCTTCATCGCCGGCGGGGCCTTCGGCTCGGTCCTCGGCATGTCCGTCGGTGCTGCCGTGGCCCAGGCGTACGGCTGGCGCTGGGCGTTCGGCGTGATGGGCCTCCTCGGCCTGGTGCTCGCCGGCATCTACGCGATCGTGGTCACCGAGCAGCGGCTGGCACCCGGACCGGACCCGGCCCCGGGCAACGCGGATGCAGAGGGGCGCCGGCTTCGAGCACTCCTCCCGAGGCTGCTCTCCTCCGTCTCGGTGATCAGCGCCTACGTCGGCAGCGGGCTGCAACTGTTCATCGCGGGCGCGCTCATCGCCTGGCTGCCCAGCTACTTCAACCGCTACTACGACATGCCGACCGCGAAGGCCGGCGCGACCGCGGGTCTCTTCGCCCTGGTGATCGGTGTCGGCATGATCGTCGGCGGCGTCGTCTCGGACCGGATCAGCCGTCGCACTCCGATCCGCACCTGGGCCGTCGCCATCGGCTGCAGCGTGGGCTCCCTCGTGCTGCTGACGACCGCGTTCCGCCTGCCTGCCGGCCCGCTGCAACTGCTGGTCCTGGCGATGGGATCCCTGCTCTGCGCCGGAACGGCAGGACCGGGGGCCGCCATGGTGGCGAACCTGACGCCCGCGGCCATCGCCGCGACGGCCTTCGCCACGCTCACGCTGGCCCAGAGCCTGCTCGGGCTGGCCCCCGGCCCCGCGGTCACCGGGATGCTCGCGGACCGGTTCGGTCTGCTCGGCGCGCTCCGGCTCGTCCCGCTCGTGGCGGTCGCGGCCACCGCGGCCTTCCTGATCGGCCGCCGCCGGTACGAGCACGATCTCCGCCGCCTCACCGCCCCCACCGCATCTGCCGAGGCGATGCATCCCAGGAAACCGGAGCCCGCATCATGACGAGGAACGCGGAGCCGACCATCGTGATCGTTCCCGGAATGCGGGAACACGGCGAGGACCACTGGCAGACCGTTCTGGCCAAGCGGCTCGACGATGCGGGTCGCACCGTTCGCACCGTTCCACCCCTCGGGCGTGACCGGCTCGGTCGCGTCGCCCACGTCTCCAACATGGCCGCTGTGATGGAGCAGGTCACCGGACCGGTCGTCATCGTCGCTCACAGCGCGGGCGTCATGACCACGGTGCAGTGGGTCCGGTGGCACGACGCGGACGTCCGGGGTGCACTGCTGGCCACACCCCCTGATTTCGAGACACCGCTGCCGGACGGCTACCCCACTCTCGACGAGCTGGCGACGTACGGCTGGACACCGGTGCCCCGGAAGCCGCTTCCCTTCCCCAGCATCGTCGCGGCCAGTTCGAACGATCCACTCGGGTCCCCGGAGCGCGTCGCCGGACTCGCCCGGGACTGGGAGAGCCGCCTGGTGGGGATCGGTGCCGCCGGACACCTCAACCCCGCCTCCGGGCACGGTCCGTGGCCCGGGGCCGAGGAACTCATCGATGCCCTCGAACAGGGCTGATGCCTACGGCACGAGCCGCCGAGCAGGCCCGTGGCGCTCCCGCGGGGCCGGCTCTGCAGGTGCCTGCTGCGGTCCGAGGCCCGGGAGCTGGGGGTGACGGCGCGCAGGTCCGGGCCTGGTCCGGCACCCCCAGGCTGCCGCGCGGGGCCCGGTCTCAGTCGGCGGCGGAGGCCGGATCGTCGAGTTCGTGCAGCCCTGCCGGGTCCTCGTCGGTCAGCACCTCTCCCGTCGCGGTGACGAAGCGCTGGGCGTGGCCGCGGTGGACGCAGAGGAGTTGGTCGCGAGTGCCGGCCCGGTCCCGGTACACGGCCAGCGCCGGTCCGTACTTGCTGCTGTGGCCCGCCATCTCGGTGTCCGTGCTCCACCCTGCGCCGTCGAAGGCGGACCACCACAGCTGCTGGCGGGCGGGGTCCCGGTGGACGCACATCAGCTTGCCGTCGAAGACGGCGAGGCCGATGTTGCTCCGGGTGCGGTGGCCGGGCAGCGCACCCTCGGAGGTCCAGGTGGTGCCGCGCAGCCTGGTCCAGTGGATCGCTCCGTCCTTGGGGTTGCCGTACAGCAGGTGCAGGTTGCCGTCGTACACGGCGAGCGCCGGGGACCTCGTCGTGGCGCAGCCGGGGACGGGCTCGGGGCGTGTCCAGCTGCGGCCGTCCCGGCTGGTGGTGACCATGATCCGCTGGGCGGCGTCGGCGTAGGCGAGGTGGAGCGCATCGCGGAAGACCGCCAGCGCCGGGCCGTAGACGCTCTCGGCGTCCGGGACCGGACGGTCCGGCGCCCAGGTATCACCGTCGTACGAGGTCAGCGCCATGCCCCAGTCGCCCGAGCCGCCGCGGTGCGCGCAGTACAGCCGGTCCTGGAAAACGGCCAGGGCCGGGCTGCCCAGGGTGTGGTGACCGGGGAACGACTGCTCCTCGGACCAGCTGCCGTCTGCGCGGTGCGCAGTCCAGCACAGGTCGGGGTCGTCTCCCCGGCCCTGGTAGACGCAGTACAGGTCATCGCGGAAGACGGCCAGGGCCGGCGTTTCGGAGGCGTAGCGCGCCGTGAACTGGACATCGGCTCCCCAGCCTTCGCCCGGTTCGAACACGCTGAACCACAGGCCGGTCTCGCGCGGCGGCGCGTTGAGGGCCACGGGAGCGAGGAGGGTGGGAACGGCCCACGGCGAGACCAGCTCGCATCCGGCGCCCCGGGCGGCCGACCCGATCCGTTCGGCGCGTCCGGCCAGCCCCGCGCCGACGGTTTCGGCCAGGGCCTCGGGCAGGGAGCCGGCCAGCACCTCCTCCACCAGGCGGAGGAAGTCACCGTCGGGTCCACTGCTGTTGGGGGGTGCGAGCCGATCGGCAGCGCACTGGTCGAGGCGGAGGGCGAAGCCCCACTCCAGCAGGCGGACGGAGACGGCCGCCCCTGCCGCGGCCAGCTCCGCGCCCGCCCGTTCCGCGCGCTCCACGGCCTTGGATGACGGAGCGTCCCCGCCGAACTCCGGTGCCCTGCCGCTCTGCCGCCCGGGGGCGGCGCCTTCGATCGTCATGCTGTCCTCCTGTCTGCTGGGCCCACGGGCCGGAATGCCACACTCCGAGCGGCGCGCGGCGCGCGGCGAACCGTTCCGATCCGCGGATCGACATGGGCGCTTGCGGCCCGTCACTGGCCATGCACCGTTCTGAGGGCTCTCTCACGCTCCGCCGGGCCGGAACGGTGCGGACAAGCAGCCGTTCGGCCGCCTGCTGTCCGCGAACTTGCCCCTGGGGCGCCGGCCCGCGGGCGAGGGAGGTGAAGGAGCCGGGGCCGGATCCGACCGGGTCCGCGTCGGCTCGGCGGCGCCCGGGACACCGGCGTACGGGGTCCTCGATTCGGTGATGGCGTGCCGGTGTCCGGGCACGTCGTATTGGGCATCCGTGCCGTCCTCAGGGAAGGTCGGACGGAACGGGGAACCTGAGCTGCCGCGCGTCGTGCGGCAGCCGGAGGATCCGGTCGCCCACTCGGATCGTCCCGCCGCGGACCACCTCGGCCCGCAGTCCGCCGCGGTGCAGCAGGCCGCGGATCAGGCCGGGGCGGACCAGCTGTTCGAGGCGGGAGCAGGGTTCGCTGAGTTTGAGGCCGCGCAGGATCACCGTGCCGATCTGGAACTCCTGGTCCACCAGCGGGTTGAGCCGGATCCCGCGGCAGACGAGGTTGCGTCGGCATTCGGCGGGGGTGAGCGTGATGCCGTGTTCGCGGGCCAGGGCGTCGAGCGCCTCGGCCTCGATGAGGGTGACGTCGCAGACCCCGGACGCCCGGCCGGTACCCCGGCGCCGGGGCCTGGGTCCCTCGCCCGCCCAGAAGTTGCGGTCCCCCGCCAGCCCGCGGCCGGTCACTGCGCTGACCTCTGCCACGCGGAAGGTGGGCTCCCCGGTGCGCGCTGCGAGGTGCATGGAGGTGACCCGGCCGGGTCCGTACAGCGGCGGAGCCTGTGCCATGAACGATTCACCCCCTCAGGAAGTGGTCCGTGAGGGACCGAAGGGTGCGGAACTGGTTCACGTCGATCTGGTCGAGCTGCAGTTCCCGGCCGATCAGGTCCTCCAGCAGCAGGACGAACTCCATGAAGCCGAGCGAGTCGATCAGCCGGTTCTCGATCAGGTCGAGGTCCTCCGGGATCTCTTCGACGGTGGGGTTGCGTTCGCGCAGCCAGTCCACGACCGGCTTGATCACGTCGTCCATGGTCACCTCTCCTGGATCCGGTGCAGCTGTCGGGAATCCGTCGATGGCCGGCGCGCGCTCTCGTACTCCCGGCGGACCCGGGCAACGGTGACGGAGGCCGGGTGCAAGGCGTTGACGCGGCTGCAGGACCGGCCGCAGTACATGGCCATCTCCGCGATGCGGCCGGTGGTGGCCTCGCTCGGAGCCGCCGCACCGTAGCGCGGTACCGGGTGCCTGCGGCCGTCCACCCGGGTGGTGGCGATGAAGGTGGCCGGGGCGCGGTCCGAGGTGTTGGTGAGGGCATTGCGGAGGACCCGGTGCGGGCGGTTCGGCCAGCCGATGTCGAAGAGGGAGGTGATGAGGGTGTCGTCGGCCACGGCCTCGACCACCCGGCGTTTGAACTCCGGGTGTGCGGTGGATTCTGCGGCCGGGACGAACAGGGTTCCGGCCATGGCCCCGTCCGCGCCGCGCGCCACGGCCTCCGCGAGGTCCTTCCCGGTGGCGATCCCGCCCGCGACGGCCAGGACCGCGTGCGGGTGACGGGCCCGGACGGCGGCCAGCAGGAGGTCCACGGGCAGTCGGCCGAGCAGGTGGCCGCCGGCTTCGGTGCCCTGGAGGACCAGGACCGCCGCGCCCTGCCCAAGGGCCGTGTCGGCGTCATCGAGGGTGCCTACCTGGACCACCAGTGGGTGTCCGGTTGCCCGCACGGCCTGGGCCGCGTCGGCGTCGGGCAGCCCGAAGGAGGTGACGAAGCCGCCCCGGGGGAGTTCGGGCAGGACGGCCCGGAGCTGGTCCAGACAGCCGGCCGGCCCGGTGACCTCGGGGACCACGTTCACCCCGAACGGGCGGCCGGTGGCGGCCGCCACCTCCCGGACCAGCCGGGCGGCCCGCGCGGGTGCTTCCTTGTACAGCGCGAGTGTCCCGCCCGCTCCGGCCCGGGACACCTCGGCGCACAGGGCGGGGCCGGCGACGGCGCCCATCCCGGCTTGGAGCAGAGGAAGTTCGAGGCCGAGCAGGGCGGTCAGCGGGGTCACGGGAGTTCCCCCGTCTGCCGTACCGCGCGGTGCGCGGCGGTCAGGTCCCCTTCGAAGAGGTCGCCCAGGACGTGCACCCAGCGTTCCAGGCCGAAGGCGACGCAGCCGGTGAAGGCAGGGCGGCCCGCGTGGCTGATGGCGCGACGCTCGCCGAAGAAGTTGCGGTGGTTGTTGGTGGACGCCACGGCGGTGCCGTCGGTGTGCAGGTACTCCTCCTTGACCGGTGCGAGCAGCTGCATGACGGTGCGGGCGCCGTCCTTCTCGAAGAACGGGTCGGTGGCGGGCTGCCGGTCCAGGGTGAGGCCGAGGGCCGCGCCGAAGGCGAGGATCCGCTCCTGGTGCAGGTGAAGGTGGGTCCGTACGGCTTCGGCGGAGCCGACGCACACGATCTCCCGCATGGTGAACCCCCAGAGCCTGCGCAACCCCTCCCGGTGGTCCTCGTTGCGGAAGCACTGCGCGACGGTGGTGATCAGGACGGGTGTGTCGGCGCTGGTACCGGTGAGGTGCAGGAAGCAGCCGTAGCAGGCAGCGGAGGGCAGCATGTGGGTGGCGTCGGCCAGCTCGGCCGCAGGCAGTGCGGTGGTCCCGGGCGGAGCCGCGGCGAGGGCGGCCAGCCGGTCGGGGCGGATCCGGGTGACGGGGCTGCCCAGGTGCGGGAAATTGCGGAAGTAGTCGAGGGAGCGCAGGTCTTCGGCCCGCAGCAGCGGCGGGTAGCTCTGCCGCCGGGCCCCGGCCTCGGTGCCCCAGCGGGTGAACACCGCGTCGAGTGCGTCCCTCAGCAGAACGGCGGGTTCGTCGAGGGTGGCGAGTCCGTCCCGGACCGACCAGGTGGTCCCGGTGGCCGTGGGGTCAGTGACGGGCATCGAACACCCCGATCCGGTGGAGGAAGTCGGTGGTCTTGTGCAGGACCTTGGCGTGGGCGGCCTGCCGGGCGGGGTGGGCCAACAGCCGCCGGCGCAGCGCGAAGCCGTTCGCGAGCCCCGCGTCCCGGTAGACGGCCGGGTTGTAGAAGGACTCCATGCCGGTGGTGATGTAGCGGCCGAGATAGCTGCGCAGTTCGAGCCGGGCCGCCTCGTCCAGGCCGCTGTCGAGGAGCCGCTGCCACAGCAGTTGCACCAGGCGGCGGCCGAAGGCGATGTGCCGGGACTCGTCCTGGTGGTGCAGCCGGTTGATGTGCCGGATGGTCGCGTGCAGCCGGCGGTCGGCCGCCAGCTGGACGTTGTAGTGGTCGACGATCTGCTCGAAGATCAGGATCCGGGCGAAGACGAGGAAGTTCTCGATGTCCGGGTCGCGCGGCGCCTCGGGCAGTTTGATCGACTTGTCGGGGTAGATCTTCTCGGCGTACTTGAGGCAGAAGGTGGCGAAGAACCACATGTGGTCGTTCTCTTCGCCGATGAAGTGATGGAAGAACTCGGAGGGAACCTCGAAGCCCGGCATGTGGATGCGCCGGGTGACCTCGATGAGCAGTTCGCGGATGCCGTGCACGTTGAGGCTGTAGAAGTTGATGCTCTCCCACCGGCTCAGGACCTGGAGCCGGCCGGGGCTCAGTTCGTCCATCACCTCGGTTCCGTGGACGGAGAGCAGTTCGGGGGACATCCAGAGCCCGTCGGCGGGGATCGCGGGCGGCCAGTCGAAGGTGGTGAACGGGTTGTAGTAGTCCGCGGTGGCCTTGTCGGAGAGCCGGTCGAGCAGGACCCTGAACTCGGCGTCGTCGGCCGTGGCGGTGCGGGTCACTCCGGCGGGCGGGGTGTTCCGGGGGTGCATGGGCGTCACTCCTTCCATCGGACGGCCGACAGCAGGGCCCGATGCAGTTCGGGGGTGGATGCGGCCACGCAGGACCGCTGGTTGTCGATGCTCAGGTCGGTCAGGACGGTGTCGCCGAGCGGCTGTCCGTAGCCGTCGGTGATGACCGCCCCGGCCCGCTCGGCGAGGAAGACGGCCGCCGCGATGTCGTACGGGAACAGGTGCAGGACCCGGCCGTTGCCGACGCGTTCGAACTCGGGCAGCAGCGCCGGGTCGTCCCGCAGCAGCCGGTTGCCGATGTCCACGTACGCGTCGAGCTGGCCCGTGAGCAGCCGGGAGATGGACCAGGTGGCGCTGTTGAAGACGAAGACCCCGCCGGTGTTGGCCGAGCGGTCGATGAGGTGGCCGTAGGCCTCGGTCATCAGGCGGGCCGGGTGGCCGTTGAACTCCAGCGACCAGAACATCCGCGCGGGGTCGGTGGTGCGGGTCAGCGCCGGGACGGGGTGGTCGTAGCCGTGCGCTGTGATGCCGGGCGTCGCCAGGTCCCCGTAGAGGTAGGCGCCCGTGCGCAGTTCCATCAGCAGCGCGTGCTCGACGTCGGCGATGCGCGGGCGCTGCGACATACGGGCGACGGCGACCGAGACGGTGGCCGACTCCAGGCCGGCGACGGCAGGCCGGGTGCCGTCGATGGGGTCGACGACCAGCAGGTGGGCCGGGTCCGTGCCGTGGTATTGCAGGCCGCGGTCCTCGGAGTAGACGGCGACGGGCAGGTCGTGACCGACCACGTACTTCCAGACGGCGGCCTCCGCGACCTCGTCGAGGCCGAACTGGGCGTCCCCTCCCGGGGAGTGGCCCCGGACCAGGCGACTGCCGGTCCGATGCCGGGCGGCCAGCACGGCCTCGCGAACGGCACCGGCGAGACCGGTCACGTACTGCCGCACAGCCGCGGCCGCAGGGCGGCTGCTGTGCGCGGTGCCCGTCATGCGGCGGCCTCGGCGGCGAAGAGGGCTTCGAGCCGGTCGCAGAGCAGATCGGCCTCGGCGCGGGTGAGGACCAGCGGCGGGCGGATCTTGATCACGTTGCCCCGGCCATAGCGGGAGGTGCGAAGGATCAGGCCGTGGCCCATCCCGCGCCGGGCCAGGGTTTGGGCGCGTTCGCTGTGCGGGCGGCCCGCGTCGTCGCCGATCTCGATCCCGATCATCAGGCCGAGGCCTCGCACGTCCACGACGGCCGGGTGCAAGGCTGCCAGTGCGCGCAGCCGTTCCATGATGTGGGCGCCGACCTCCCGGACGTTCTCCAGGAAGCCGGGGCGGCCTATCACGTCGAGGGTGGTGGCCGCGGCGGCAGCGGCGAGGACGTTGCCGCCGTAGGTGAAGGAATGGTGGTCGGGGCTGAGCCCGGACATCCGCTCGTCGGCGACGATGGCCGCGATCTGGGCACCGGAGCCGCCGAGGCCCTTTGCGGTGGTCAGGATGTCGGGCCGGACCCCGTAGTGCTCTGCGGCGAACATCCGGCCGACCCGGCCGATGCCGGTCTGGATCTCGTCGAAGACGAGTGCGATGCCCCGTTCGTCACACAAGGTGCGCAGCGCGGGCAGGTAGCCGTCAGGGGGCACGATGTTGCCGCCGCTGCCCGAGACCGGTTCGACGACCACGCAGGCGACGCTGCCGGAACTGGCGTGGTCGAGGAAGTCATTGATGCGTTCGACGCAGAGCATGCCGCAGCTGTCAGGGCCCGCCTGGCGGTAGAAGCAACGCAGGCAGTAGGGGTCTGGAACCTGGAGCACACCGGGCATCAGATGCGGGAACGGGGCCTTGCGGAAGGACTCGCCCGACATGGTCGTCGTCATCATGGTCTGCCCGTGGTGGCTGCGGAACAGGGTGATGACGTCGCGGCGGCCGGTGGCGAGCTGCGCCATCTTGACCGCGCCCTCGTTGGCGGTGGAGCCGCCCGACACCTTGAGGTGAACCTTGGTCAGGTTCGGCGGGGTGACCTCGACCAGCCGCCGGACCAGCTCGTTGACGGGGGCGGTCTGGAAGGTCGAGGTGGTGTGCACCAGCCGTTCGGCCTGGTCGCGCATGGCCTTGACCACTTCGGGGTGCCCGTAGCCGAGGCTCAGGTTGAAGGTGCCGGACGCGCAGTCCAGGTACTCGTTGCCGTCGGTGTCGTACAGGTGGACGCCTTCGCCGTGGTCCATCTCGTACGCGCTCACCGGGTAGTACAGGTGGTTCTGCGCGTAGCTCAGGGCATCGGCGCGGACGTCGCTCCGGGCACCGATTCGCGTGTTGCTCCGGGCATCGCTCTGCGTATCGCATTGGGCGCGCATGAGATCAGCCATGTGTCTCCTGTCGACTTCCGTCCCGCGTCACGGTGGACGGCGGATATCGATATTTCCGGGCAGCTGACCAGAAGGTTCCCTACCGGATTCGGTGGCCGGATTTCACACGTCCAGAACGAAGGTGAATGCGGCGTCCCACCCGTCGGACGTCTCCCGCACATCCATCAGGCATTCTGGCCGGAAATATTTGTCAAGATGGTTCCGGCGTTCCCCGGGGAAATACAGCATCGTGGTCAGTACGGTCCCGCCGGGCGGCTGCACCTTCACGTGCACGTGCCGCGTCCGCCCCGGGTACACGGCGGGCAGCACCGTCTCCAGCCGCCACCGTCCCTCGGCGTCGGCGAACTGGTGGCCACGCAGCCGAAAACCGTCGTCGTCGTATACCCCGGTGTCCCCGACCTGCCAGAAGTCGAGCAGGGTGCCGCCGATCGGCTTGCCCTCGGGGGTGCGCACGGCGCCGTGCAGCAGCATCGGAACGCCTCCTGCCACATCGCCCCGGAAGCTGGTCCTGCAGGGGGTGTCGGGCTTGTAGTACGGCCCTTCGCGCAGGGCGGGCGTGGGCGGCGTCCCGTTGCAGCGAACGGTCGGCGTGAGCGTCTTCAGGTCATTTCCCGGACTTCCGTTCTCCACGGCGGAATTCTCCCTTGGTCGAGGATCTTCGCTTCCGTCCAGGGAGACTAACCGGCATTCCGGATGTTGAGAAGAAGGCCCTGTGCCACCTCTTCGCCATTTATTGGACGCCCATTGCCAGGGCTTCCCTGATCCGCACGGACAGCAGTTGTTTTCTGGGAAAAGAGCGGTGCACGGGCCGGATGGGACAGCAAGCAATAGGTGGCGCGCGCTCGTCCGTCCGCACTCAGTGCCGGTCGGCGGCGGACCGGCACAGCGCGGCGCGGGCGCGGGCGAAGTAGGCCGGGTCGGGCGGTGCGGTGAGGATGTCGGCGAGCGCGAAGAGGTCCAGTGTCCGGCTGAGCCGCAGCCAGTCCACGGGCAGCCGGCCGTTCCCGCCCCGGAAGCCCTCGACGAAGCCCGCGGTGAAGGCCGGCGGGTACTCGTGGGCGAAGCGCAGCATGTTCCCGACGTCGAAGAGCGGGGAGCCGCTGAAGGCGAGTTCCCAGTCGAGCACGGCGGCCACCGCCCACTGCCCGCCGCGCCGTTGGACCAGGACGTTCTTCGGGTTGAAATCACAGTGCACCAGGCTGCGTTGACCCGCGACGGCGGCGAGTGCATGGGGCCCCCGGCGGGCCAGGGCGCGCAGTGCGGCCGCATCCGTCCCGCTCAGCGGCCCGTCCGCAGCCGAGGCCGCCAGACAGCGGTCGACGAAGCCGGGCAGGTCGCGCAGAGGGGCCGCGCCGTCCGGGGCCGGGACCAGCGAAGAGTCTCCGAAGGCGCCCGGGCGGGGCAGCCTGACCCGGCCGATTCGCGCAAGCACGGCGCCGACGGCCCGGCCCAGGGCCCGCGCTTCGCTGCTCACCGGGCCGTCCGCGAGCACCTGGCTGAGGGGGGTCCCGTCCACGAACCGGTAGAGCAGGGTGGGGCGACCGGTGGCCCGGCCGTGCGGATCGGCCGCGACCACCGTGGTCACGGGGACGGTACCGGCCGCCGCCCGGCCGAGGACGGCGACCTCCACCGCACAGGTGTTGCGTGGGACCCGACTGCCGCTGGGCCGGTAGCGGCGCAGCACGTAGCGCTCCGCCCCCGGTGCGTCGGCCGGCTGGGCCGTGAGCAGGGCCATGTCGTTGGTGAACCCGCCGGGCAGCGGGTCCACCTCGTGCAGCCGGGCCCCGGGCAGGGCGTGCCGGGTCAGCCAGGCGCGGGTGGCCGGGTCGAGGAGACCCACCGGATCGGGGCGCGTCACACCGGCCAGCCTGCCCGTCCCGGGGCCGCCCTCATGCCGCCGGTCCCCCCGATGGCCCAGGGACGGACCCCGGCCGCTGCCGCGCGGCGGCGGGCCGCCCCGCCCCCCCGGCCCGCTCCCCCCCCCGGGCCGGGGGGGGGCCGCCCCCCCGCCGGGTGGGGGCCGGGGCGGCCGCCGACGGTGTTCCACCGGGG
>NZ_JBHYVA010000188.1:9646-12837 GCF_042750055.1 Streptomyces sp. NPDC059456 | reverse complement strand
GTATGGACCCGGGCGCGTGCTCCCCCCCCTCGGACGTAGAACGGACGCCGATGGGTGCGGCCCGGGTGCCCCGGCGCCCCCGGGGTCCTCGCACGTGCGGCCGCACGCCTCCTCGTAGGCTGCTGCGGTGATCACACAGGACGCCGCAGCCGTCGCGGACTTCGAGGAACACCGGCCCCGGATGTTCGGCATCGCCTACCGCATGCTCGGCTCCGCCACCGAGGCGCAGGACACCGTCCAGGACGCCTGGCTGCGCTGGAGCTCCGCCGACCGCGGCGACGTCGAGCACCCCGGGGCCTGGCTCGCCAAGGTGGTCACCCGCCTGTGCCTGAACCGGCTCGACTCGGCGCGCGCCCGGCGCGAGGAGTACGTCGGCCCCTGGCTGCCGGAGCCGGTCCTCACCGGCGACGGGACGCTCGGCCCGCTGGAGTCGGCGGAGCAGCGGGACAGCGTTTCGCTGGCCCTGCTGGTGCTGCTGGAGCAGCTGACGCCGGTGGAGCGGGCGGTGTACGTGCTGCGCGAGGCGTTCGCCTACGGCCACCGGGAGATCGCCGGGCTGCTCGACCTGACGGAGGCCAACTGCCGGCAGCTCTACCGGCGGGCGGCGGGCCGGGTGGCCGCGGGCCGGGCCGCCGCGCCGCACCCCCGCTTCGAGCCCGATCCGGAGCGGCTGCGGACCCTGGTGGAAACCTTCCTGACCGCGGCGCGCGACGGAGACCTGGCCCGGCTGGAGGGCATGCTGACCGCCGACGTGCGGTACGTGTCCGACGGCGGCGGGGTCGTGAAGGCGGCCCTGCGGCCGATCCTGGGCCGGGACAAGGTGGCGCGGTTCCTGGTGGGCGTGCTGCGCACGTACGCGGCGGACCTGCCGGTGTCCTTCGCGGAGGTCAACGGCGAGCCCGCGCTGATCGTCGGCGGGGCGGCGGTCCTGCAGCTGGAGGTCGAGGACGGGCTGATCCGCGGGATGCGCACGGTGCTCAATCCGGAGAAGCTGGAATTCCTTCACCGGCAGCTGTCACATTCCCGAGGGCTGTCCGGTCCCTGCTGGTGAACGCACCCCTTCAGGGCTTCAGGAAGGAACGGACACCATGAGCACGATCCTCGTCACCGGAGGCACCGGCACCCTGGGCACGCCGGTCGTCGCCCGGCTGCGGGCGGCCGGCCACGACGTACGCGTACTGAGCCGGCACGCGAAGGACCACCCGGTCGACCTGCGGGACGGCAGCGGGCTGGACGCGGCGATGGCCGGCGCGGAGGTGGTCGTGCACTGCGCGAGCAGCCCGCGCGGCGGCGACGACGTGGCCGCCGGGCACCTGATCGAGGCGGCCCGGCGGGCCGGGACGGTCACGAACGTCGTCTACATCTCGATCGTCGGGGTGGACGTGGTCCCCTTCGGCTACTACACGGTGAAGTACAAGGTCGAGCGGATGCTGGAGGAGTCCGGGCTGGGCGTGACGATCCTGCGGACGACGCAGTTCCACGACCTGGTGGCGATGACGGTGGACACGCTGGCGAAGGTGCCGGTGGTGCCGCTGCCGCTGCCGAAGGGGGTCCGGGTACAGCCGATCGCCGTGGCGGAGGTCGCCGACCGGCTGGCGGAACTCGCCGTCCCGGCCCCGGCGGGCCGGGTGACGGACATGGGCGGCCCGGAGATCCACACGCTGGTCGAGCTGGGCCGGGCCCGGCTGGCGGCGACCGGGCGCCGGCGCAGGGTGTTCGCGCTGCCGCTGGCGGGCAAGGCGTACGCGGCCTTCCGCCGCGGCGGCAACCTGACGCCGTCCCACGCGGTCGGCAAGGTCACCTTCGCCGAATTCCTGAAGGCCGGGGCGGGAGCCGGGGCCGGCGGCTGAGGCGGGGGCAGGGCGGGGAGCCGGGAGCCGGAGCCGGGAGCCAAAGCCGGAGCCAAAGCCGGCGCCGGGAGCCGGGGCCGGGGCCGCCAGATGGAGTCCTCCGTACGCCTGCGCGGGCTCCACCAAGGGACAATGTGCTGGATATCGTCACATTCAGTCCACGGCGTGCTGCACGGTGAGGGGCGATGATCGTTTCGGTGGTGTCCATGCCGGAGGGCATCGCGCGGCGCGCCCCGGTGTCCGAGGCCCGTGAGCGCCTCGCGGCATCCCGTTTCCTGTTCGTGGACGCGGAGCTGCCCGAGGAGGCCCCGCCCGGTGAGCAGCCGGTCGCCGACGTGCTCGGGCTGGAGGCCGACGACCTGCCGTGGCTCGGCCGGGAACGGGAGACCGCCCGGGCCGAGTTCCTCGGTGACGCGGCCGCGTTCGTCGTCCCCGCGATCGAGGCGGGCCGGGTCGTCCACCTGCACGTCGTGGCCACCGAGCGGTACCTGCTCACGGTGCACCGGGGGCCGGCGGGGCTGGTGGAGCGGTGCGTGGCCCGCTTCCCGTACGAAAGGCCGCCCGACGCCGTGGCCACGCTGTTCCTGATGCTCGGCGAGGCGCTGGAGACCTACCGGCGCTCCGCCGTCCAGGCCCTGCTGGAGGTGGAGGAGCTGGAGGACGAGATGTTCCGCCGGCGGGACCCCCAGCAGCTGTACCGCCTGGCGCGGCTGCGCCGGACCGCGGCGCAGCTGCACCACTCGCTCCTCCCCTACCACCAGGCGGCGGAGGAGTTCATCACGCGCCGGGTGCTGAACCGGAACTTCCCGCAGGAGCGCCAGCGGCTCGCCCGTGAGTACCAGCGCACGGCGCGGGTGGTGCTCACGGAGATCGAGGCGCTCCAGGAGGCCGCCCGGCGGGGTTTCGGCACCTACTCCTCCCTGGTGTCGGGCGAGCAGAACGGCGTGATCAACCGGTTGGCGATCGTTTCGACGATCTTCCTGCCGCTGACCTTCGTGACCGGGTTCTTCGGCATGAACTTCGCCTACCTGTCGGACGAGCTGGAGAGCAGGGCGATCTTCTGGGTGCTCGCCGTGGGCCTCCAGGTGGTCTTCCTGGCGGGCGCGCTCTACGTACTGCACCGCACCCGCATCTGGCGCAGGTTCCGCGAGGACGAAGCCGTCGGCGACGACGAATAGGCGGTCCGGCCCGGCGGGTCAGGGCGCGAAGAGGTCCGCCTGGGCGGCTTCGCGGGCGGCCAGGCGGGCGCCCGCGAGCCCCGCCCGGGGCCCGCGTTGGGGGGGGCGGGCCAGCCACGGCCCGGGGGTGAGCCCCCCCCCCCCGGGGGGGCCCGCCTCCCCC
>NZ_JBHYVA010000188.1:0-9636 GCF_042750055.1 Streptomyces sp. NPDC059456 | reverse complement strand
GGGGGGGGGGGGGTCTCGGGCGCGGGCGGGGGGTGTGGGGGGGGGCGGGGGCGGGCGCCGGCGCCCCCCGCCGGGTCGCCGAGTGCGGTGGCGCGGACCTCCATCGGCACGGGGGTCAGCCCCGCCAGCCGGCGGGCGACCGCGTCCGCCAGGCCGGCGCCGCCCGCGTGGCCGAGCCCGCCCGCCAGGACCAGACAGCCCGGGTCCAGGACGGCCGCGACGGCCGCCGCGCCCAGGGCGAGCCGCTCGGCGAGGGCCTCCGTGAAGGCCTCGCCCGCGGCGCCCGCGACCGCCTCCTCGACCGGCCCGGTGTAGCCGTGCCCGGCCGCGAGCGCGGCCACCGCGTCCCGGCCGGCCAGGGCGTGGAATCCGCCCCCGCAGTCCGTGGCGGAGGGCAGCCGGCCCGTGCCCGGCACCGGGAGGAAGCCGATCTCGCCGGCGCCGCCGGAGGCTCCGCGGCGCAGCCGTCCGTCCAGGACGACCGCGGCGCCCACGCCGGCGCCGAGCCACAGCAGGACGAAGGAGTCCAGGTCCTGCGCGGCGCCGACGCGCTGTTCGGCGAGGGCCGCGAGGTTCGTCTCGTTCTCCACCACCACCGTGGCGGGCAGCCGCTGCTGGAGCGCGGCCACCAGGTCCCGGTGCCAGGACGGCAGTCCGACGGTGCTGCGCAGCTCCCCGCCGGCCGGGGTGACCAGGCCGGGGGCGCCGACCACCACGGTGTGCAGACGGTCCGCGCCGGCTTCCCGGGCGAGGACCTCCAGCCGGGTCACGGCCTCGTCGACGGCGTCCACCGGGAGCGCCGCCCGGGCCAGCGGGCGGCCCAGCAGGTCCGCGACGACCGCGGTCGCACTGTCCGTCCGGACGTCGAGGGCCGCCAGGTAGGCGCGGCCGGCGACGATCCCGTACAGCCGGGCGTTGGGTCCGCGGCGCTGTTCGCCGGACTCCCCGACGACCTCGATCAGTCCGGCGTGGGTCAGCCGCTCGACGAGATCGGCGACGGAGGGGCGGGACAGGCCGGTCATCGCCTTGAGCTGAGTGGCGGTCAGGGGCCCCTCCTCCTGCAGGAACCGCAGGGCGAGCCGGTCGTTGATGGCCCGGGCCGTGCTCGGCGACGCGGGCGACGGAGCGGCGGGGGTCAGCACCTTGGCAGGAGTCACGGCGCCCATCTTAGGTACCTCGTCCGCACTAACTATCAGGCAGGGTCCCTGATAGTTTAATCCCATGACAGGGGAAACAGACCTCAGCCCGGCGCGCCTGCGCCGGGCCCGCATCGCCATCGCCGCCGTCTTCTGCACCCACGGTGCCGTGACCGGCTCCTTCGCCACCCGCATCCCCTGGATCCAGGAGCACGCGCAGCTCAGCGCGGGCACCCTGGGCCTGGCCCTGGCCTTCCCCGCGCTGGGCGCCGCGGTCGCGATGCCGCTGGCCGGCCGGATCAACCACCGCTTCGGCGCCCGCGCCGCGCTGCGCGGGCTCCTCTCACTGTGGACCCTGTCCCTGGTCCTGCCGAGCCTCGCCCCGAACCTGACGGTCCTGTGCTTCGTCCTGTTCGTCTACGGGGCGACCGCCGGGATGTCGGACGTGGCGATGAACGCGCTCGGCGTGGAGACCGAGAACCGGCTCGGCCGCTCGATCATGTCCTCGCTGCACGGCATGTGGAGCGTGGGAGCGCTGCTCGGCTCGGCTGCGGGCACGGTCGCCGCCCACTCCGGGGGCGACGCTCGGCTGCACCACCTGGTCGCCGCGCTCGCCCTGACCGCGGCCGGGCTGGTCGCCGTACGGGGGGTGCTGGACCTGCACAGCGCCGCGGAGGCGCAGGCGCCGCCGCATTTCGCGCTGCCCCCCAAGTCCGCACTGCTGATCGGGGCCATGGGGTTCTGCGCGGTCTTCGCGGAGGGCGCGAGCCTGGACTGGTCCGCCGTGTACCTGCGGGACGTGCTGGACACGGACGCCGGTCTCGCGGCGGCCTCCACCACGGCGTTCGCGCTCACCATGGCCGTCGCCCGGCTCGCCGGGGACCGGGTGGTGGACCGGTTCGGCGCGGTGCGCACGGTCCGGGCGGGCGGCGTCCTGGCCACCGCGGGCGGCCTGATCGTGGTGACGGTCCACCACCCGGCCGCGGCGATGGCGGGCTTCGGGCTGATCGGACTGGGCATCGCGGTGGTGGTCCCGCTGGCCTTCGCGGCCGCCGCGCGCAGCGGTCCGGCCCCGGCGCAGGCCATCGCGGGCGTCGCGACGATCACGTACACGTCGGGGCTGATCGCGCCGTCGGCGATCGGGGCGGTGGCGGACGCCACCTCGCTCGTGATGTCCTTCGGGCTGGTCACCCTGCTCGCGTTCGCGCTGGTCGCGGGGGCCGCGGTCCTGCGGCAGCAGCCGGTGACGGCGGGCTCCGCGCGCGCAGACCGGGACGAACCAGCGGATGTCCGCCCGTAAAATGGCTCGCTGGTCGCTCCGCGGCCCGGACGCTTGACCGATCGGTTCGACGGAAGTGGTGGAAGACATGGGCCTCGGGGTGCGCTGGACCCTGCACGGAGACGGGCGCAACCCCGCCCCCGGCGCGGTGGTGCGGCCGGACGAGCGGCTGTCGTGGCCGCGTACCGCGGGGCTGGGCGCCCAGCACGTCGCGGCGATGTTCGGGGCGAGCTTCGTCGCTCCGGTCCTGATGGGCCTGGACCCGAACCTGGCCATCATGATGTCGGGGATCGCGACGGCCGTCTTCCTGCTGGCCACCCGCGGGCGGGTGCCCTCGTACCTGGGCTGCTCCCTCTCCTTCGTGGGCGTCGCCGCGGCGATCCGCGCGGGCGGCGGTGACAGCGCGGTCGTCACCGGCGCGGTGTTCGTGGTCGGCGCGGCGCTGTTCCTCGCGGGGCTCGCCGTACAGCGCTTCGGCGCACGGATCATCCACGCCGCGATGCCGCCGGTGGTGACGGGCGCGGTGGTGATGCTGATCGGCTTCAACCTGGCGCCGGTGACGGCCTCGACGTACTGGCCGCAGGACCAGTGGACGGCGCTCCTGACCATGCTGTTCACCGGGCTGGCCGTGGTCTGCCTGCGCGGTTTCTGGTCCCGGATCGCGATCTTCCTCGGCCTGCTCTTCGGGTACGGCATCTCTTGGGTCTTCGACCTGCTCTTCGGCAAGATCCACTCGACGGTGGGCGGGACGGAGGCCGTCGACCACTGGCGGCTCGACCTCTCCGGGGTGGGCAGGGCCGACTGGTTCGGGCTGCCGTCCTTCCACGCCCCGCAGTTCGAGTGGTCGGCGATCCTCATCGCGCTCCCGGTGGTGATCGCCCTGATCGCCGAGAACGCCGGGCACATCAAGGCGGTCGGCGAGATGACCGGCGACGCGCTCGACGACAGGCTGGGCACGGCGATCGCCGCCGACGGCGCCGCGTCGATGCTGTCCACGGCGGTGGGCGGCCCGCCGAACACCACCTACTCCGAGAACATCGGCGTGATGGCGGCCACCCGCGTCTACTCGACGGCGGCCTACTGGGCGGCGGCGGGCTTCGCGCTGCTCTTCGGCCTCTGCCCGAAGTTCGGCGCGGTCGTCGCCGCGATCCCCGGCGGGGTGCTGGGCGGGATCACCGTGATCCTGTACGGGATGATCGGCCTGCTCGGCGCGCAGATCTGGCTGAACGGCCGGGTGGACCTGCGCAATCCGCTGAACCTGGTGCCGGCCGCGGCGGGCATCGTCATCGGCATCGGCGGGGTGAAGCTGCAGCTGACGGACGGCTTCGAGCTGGGCGGCATCGCGCTCGGCACGATCGTGGTGATCACGGGCTACCACGCACTGCGGTACCTGGCGCCCGCGCACCTCAAGAAGCAGGAACCGCTACTCGACTCGGGCACGTCGGCGTACGACGCCGAGGCGGACGCGGCGGACTCGGCAGGCGCGGCCGGCGCGGAACGGCCCGCGCAGGTCACCCGCTCCTGATCCGGGTTCGCCCGAACCGGCGAAGCACACGGCCAAGTTCCCCGGATCCGCACCGCCGGCTGCGACGCTGCCTCTCATGGAAGCGGTGCTCGCGCGGATGCGCGCCCTGGACGAGCGGCTCCCCGCGCACGACGGCGTCGCCGTCTTCAACCGGGTGTACCTGACGGTGACGGAGACCCTGCACGCGCGCATCTCCCACGGGGAGTTCCCGGCGCCGCGGCGGGCGGAGGCGCTGAGCGTGCTCTTCGCCGAGCGGTACCTGACGGCGGTGGAGGCGGACCGGGCCCCCGCCTGCTGGCGGCCGCTGCTCCAGTACCGCCGCCACCCCGGGATCCGGCCGCTCCAGCACGCCCTGGCCGGGATCAACGCGCACATCGGGCACGACCTCGCCCTCGCGGTGGTCGCCGCCTGCCGGGCCCTGGACTGCGAACCACGGGCCCTGGAGGCCGACTTCGACCGGGTCGGCGACACGCTGGTCTCCCTGGAGGAGCACATCCGGGAGGACCTGATGCCGGGCCCGGACCTGCTGGAGGTCGCGGATCCGCTGACGCACCTGCTCGGTTCGTGGAGCCTGGACCGGGCCCGCGGCGCCGCCTGGTCCGCGGCCCGCCTGCTGTGGACCCTGCGCCGCTCCCCCGACCTGGCGGAGGAGTTCGCGGACTCGCTGGACGCGGGCGTCGGCCTGGTGGGCCGCTGCCTGCTGACGCCGACGTCCTGACCCCGGGGCCGCAGGGCCCGTACCCCGCGCCGGACATGAAGACGGGCCGCCGCCGCGCTGTGTACGCGGGGGCGGCCCGTGGTCACGGGGCCGGAGCGGCGGGGGTGGGGCCGCTCCGGGCGGTGGCCGTCGGAGGTCAGTCCTCCGGCAGTTCGACCGGGGCGATCTCGTCGTAGACGTCGCCCGGACCGGGGTTGGTGGCGTCGGTGGAGCCGCCCAGGTGGTGCATGACGCCCCAGACCGCGTTCAGCGCCGTCTGGACCGCGCCCTCGGCCCAGCCCGCCGTCCAGGAGATGTCGTCGCCCGCGAGGAAGATGCCGCGCTTGTCCTCGGGGAGGCGGTCCTGCATGAAGTGGGTGAACAGGCGGCGCTGGTAGCGGTAGTGGCCCGGCAGGTTCGCCTTGAACGCGCCCATGAAGTAGGGCTCGTTCTCCCACGACACGGTCACCGGGTTGCCGATGATGTGACTGCGGATGTCGACCTTCGGGTAGATCTCGCCGAGGGACTTCAGCATGACCTCCATCCGCTCGTTCGCGGACAGCGGCAGCCACTTCAGGCTGTCGTCGCACCACGTGTACGAGAGGCAGATGACGGCCGGCTGGTCCGGGCCGTTGTCCAGGAGGTACGTACCGCGCGTCATGCGGTCCGTGAGGGTCATCGACATGACGTCGCGGCCCGTCGGGTTCCCCGCGTCGTCGACGGCCTTGTCCAGCCAGAACGGGCGGTCCACCGGGATGAAGAGCTTCGAGCTCTCCATGTAGTGGGTGCGCTCCATCGCCGTCCAGTGGTCGATGGGGAACAGCGAGTCGTCGCAGGCGATCTTGGACAGCAGCATCCAGGACTGCGCCGTGAAGATCGCGGCGCGGTACGTGCGGATGTCGCCCGAGGAGTCGGTGACCGTGATGCGGTTGCCGGCCGTGCGGTGCAGGCGGGTCACCGCCGGGCGCGGGGTGCCCTCGTGCAGGGAGGACAGCGAGGTGCCCTGCGCCCAGTGGACGATCTTCTCGGGCTCGCGCTCCCACAGGCGCAGCGGCAGCTGCTGCGAGCCGCCGACGATGCCGCGGTGGTGGTCGTCCGCCTCGGTGTAGACGACGCGCAGGATCTCCAGGATGGAGTTCGGGAAGTCGGTGTCCCAGCCACCGGTGCCGAAGCCGACCTGGCCGAAGATCTCGCGCTTGCGGAAGGACTGGAAGGCCTCGGACTTGCAGAGGAAGCCGTAGAAGGTCTCGTCGTCGAGCTTCTCGACGAGCTTGGCCCAGATCTCGCGGATGCGCGGGACGTCGCGCTCGCGCATCGCCTGGTTCATGTCGGAGAAGTCGGCGCCCTCGTCGAGGCAGGCGTTCCACGCGTCGGCGACGTCGCGGTAGATCTGCGGGAGGTCGGCGATCGTCTCGGCGTAGTGGGTCTCGCCCTTGAGGTCCACGACCGTCGAGGGGGTGGCCTCGGCGAGCGGGTTCGGGAAGGGCTCGGTGACCAGGCCGACGAGGTCGATGTAGTGCTGGAGCGCCGTGGAGGAGGGCGGGAAGCGCATGGCGCCCATCTCCGCGGTCAGACCCTCGGTGCCGGCGCCCTCGAAGCCGACGGTGCGCAGCCGGCCGCCGATCTGGTCCGCCTCGTAGACGACGGGCTTGAGGCCCATCTTCATCAGCTCGTAGGCGGAGATGATGCCGGACAGGCCGCCGCCGATGACGGCGACCTCGGTGCCGTGCTCGGTCGCCGGTATCTGGCCCAGGCCCGCAGGGTGGGCGAGGAAGTCGTCGTACGCGTACGGGAAGTCCGGGCCGAACATGGTGATCGGCGGCTGTCCGTCGCTGTGCGGGACGGCGGTGGTGGGCACCGTGGACGTCATGGGGTACGGCTCCTTGCGGGGGTGGGGCAGGGGGGAGGGCGCAGACGGGATCAGACGAGGGAGGCGTAGAGCCCGGGGCGGCGGTCGCGCAGGTAGGGGTTGGTCTCGCGCGAGGCGCGCAGCAGCTCGGGATCGGCCTCGCCGATCACCAGCTCCTCGCCGCGGCCGGCCCGGGTGCGGGTCACCCCGTCGGGGCTCGCCAGGCAGCTGAGTCCGACGAACTCGAACTCGCCTTCCGGACCGGTGCGGTTGACGTACGCGATGTACATCTGGTTCTCGAAGGCCCGTACGGGGACGAGCTGTTCGGCGACGAACTGGAACGGGTGCATCTGCGCGGTCGGCACCAGGAGGAGGTCGGTGCCGGCCAGGGCGTGGGCCCGGACGTTCTCCGGGAACTCCACGTCGTAGCAGATCATGATGCCGATGCGCAGGCCGCCCAGGTCGGCCTGGACGACGGGGGTGTCGCCGGGCGTGAAGGCCTCCTGCTCGAAGCAGCCGAACAGGTGGGTCTTGCGGTAGTTCGCCAGCCGGACCCCGTCCGGGCCGACGAGCTGGGCCGCGTTGTACACCGTCTCGCCCTCGCGCTCGGGGTAGCCGTACAGGACGGCGACGCCGTGGCGGCGGGCGATCTCGCCGATGGCGCGGGCGGACATGCCGTCGGCGGCCTCGGCCAGGGCGGCGACGTCCGCGACGTCCAGCGCGTACCCGGTCAGGAACATCTCCGAGGTCACGAGGAGTCCGGCGCCCGCCTGTGCGGCGCGCTGCGCGGCCTCGTCGAGCGCCTTCAGGTTCTCGGCGGTGTCACCGAGCCGTCCGGAACTCTGGAGGAGGGCGGTGCGCAGCGGGGGCATGGGCGTACCTCTGTGACAGGAGGGGTGGGGGTCCTATTGAAGGTACGTTCGCGCGTTCGACCCCGACAAGCCGTGACCGTTGCGCTCCGCGCATCGATTCGTTGCGTGTTTGACGGCTCGGGCGGCGATTCGTTGCGCGGACCCCCGGGGTTCCCCTCCTGCCACGGGTTACGCGTCGACGCGGAAGGCGGGATGGGCGCGCAGGCGCCTCAGGTCGTCGAGGATATCTTCCGTGTCGTTGCCGATGACGCGGCCGCTCCAGGTGTCGCAGAGGGCGGGCACGGCGAGCGCGCCGTCGTAGTGGTGTCCGGCGGCCTCGTAGGCGCGGCGCAGGGCGGCGTACGAGGCCGGCGGCCCGAGCAGGGTGGTGGCGACGGCCCCCTCCAGGCCCAGCCGGGCGAGGGCGGCCGCGACGCGCACGGAGCCCGGACAGTCGGCGGAGAGGTACAGGCGGTAGCGGTGCGGCACGGGCGAGAAGCCGGCGCCGATGCGGCCGCGCAGGACGGGGGCCGGACCGGTTCGGGGCAGGACCATGGGCAGCATGACTCTCCTGGGGACGGCACGAAGGCGTGGCGGACCTCCCGGCGGCGTGGCGCGCGCCGGGTCACGGGGGTGGTGCGGGGACGCGTACGCCGCGGCGGGCCCCGGTGCGGCGCACCGGACGCCGGAGACGGTTTGAGGTGGCGACCGGACCGCCGGCCGGAGGACCGGGCGGCGGTGGGCGTCGGCGGCCGGCGGGTCAGGCGACCCGGCCGGGACCTGCGGCTGCGCCCGGGGCCCTGGGCGGCGCACCGACCGGGCAGCGGCTCAGGCGCCCGCGCCGAACGCGCTGCACACGCGCAGCAGGTCGATGTGCAGGCGCCGGGTCAGCCACCACCGGCGGAGGATCCCCGCCCGTGCGCCCGCCGTCCTGGCCATCTCCACCGGCTCCGTCCCGCCCCTGGGGCATAAACCCGCCCGCGACGGACGCTGACTCTCGTGACCGTCGTCACCAGCAGTCTCGTGGCGGTGCGCGGGGCCGTCAAGAAGGTGGTGGCCGGTCCTGCGCCCGTACCCGAGGGAAGGAGTTCCCCACCCCATGGCGTCCGACACCCACACGGCCGCGCGGGCCGTGCCCGTGCACGTCCTCGACAATCCGGTCTGGGCCGCACTCGGCGGCCCGAGCAGCCCCTTCGCCGAAACCGGGCCGCGGGGGCTGGCGGCCCGGTACGTCGCCGACACCTCCCCGTTCGTCGCGCTCGCGGACCCGGAGGACCCCGGGGCCTGGGCCGATCTGGCGGCGCTGGCCGGGCCCGGGCAGACGGTCTGGGTCACCGGCCTGCCGACGCCGCCCCCGGGGTGGACGACGGAGGTGTCGATACCGGGCGTGCAGATGGACGGCGGGGCGGTACGGGCCGAGGCGGCGCCCGAAGCGGTGCTGCTGGGGCCGGCCGACGTACCGGAGATGCGGGAGCTGGTCGAGCTCACGAAGCCGGGGCCGTTCGCGCGGCGCACGATCGAGCTGGGCACGTACCTCGGGATCCGGCACGAGGGCCGGCTCGTCGCGATGGCGGGGGAACGGATGCGGCCGCCGGGCTGGTCGGAGATCAGCGCGGTGTGCACGCACCCCGACCACCGCGGCCGCGGCCTGGCCGGCCGCCTGATCCGCGCGGTGGCCGCCGCGATCGGCGAGCGCGGCGACCGCCCGTTCCTGCACGCGGCGGCGGAGAACACGGGAGCCATCGCCCTGTACGAGTCGATGGGGTTCACGCTCCGCCGCCGCCCGTACTTCATCGGCGTCCGCACGCCGGACGCGGGGGCCTGACGGAGGCGGCGCACGGCCGGGTCACGGCGGCAGGTTTCAGGGCGTTCGGATCGGTCACACGCGGGGACATGCCGAGTCACGCGAAAGGAACGCGAACTGTCATGACCGACGTCTCCCGGCTGCCCGGCGCCGCCGACCACCACTGGCAGTGGCAACTGCGGGCCGCCTGCCGCAACCTGGGCCCCGGACGCTTCTACCACCCCGCCGGCGAGCGGGGCGAGGAGCGGGAGGACCGCGACGAGGCCGCGAAGCGGGTCTGTGCGGTCTGCCCGGTGCGCGCCGCGTGCCTGGACCACGCGCTGCGGACCCGTGAGCCGTTCGGGGTGTGGGGCGGGCTGACGGAGGAGGAGCGCCGGCCCCTGCTGGAGCCGGCCGGCCGCCGCACCGCCGCGGCCCGCGCGGGCGCCGGACACACCTGAACGCCGCCCGCGGGGCGGGTCCCGTACCGCTCCCGCCCCCCGGACACTGCTGCGC
>NZ_JBHYVA010000187.1:0-12886 GCF_042750055.1 Streptomyces sp. NPDC059456 | reverse complement strand
GCTCCGCGCCCTCCGCCCGCGCCAGCCGCTCCACCGGCAGCTGGTGCACCCAGGCCGCCAGGTCCGGCAGCTCCAGCGGCTCCCGCGCCGTCACCAGCACCAGGCTCTCCGAGCGCTCCGGCACCAGCACCCGGACCTGCTCCGCATCCACCGCGTCGTCCAGCAGCACCGTCACCGGCAGCCCCCGGAGGTGCTGGTGGTACAGCTCCCCGAGGCGCCTGACCTGCTGCTCCGCCGAGGACCCCTCGCGGAACAGCAGCTGCTCGCGCGGGGCGCCCAGCCGGTTCAGCAGGTGCAGCAGCGCCTCCCGGATCGGCAGCGGAGCCTCCCCGCTGAGCGAGCCGCCCCGCAGGTCCACCACGCAGGCCCCGCGGAACTGGTCGCGCAGCGCGTCCGCCGCCCGCAGCGCCAGGGCCGTGCGGCCCACGCCCGGCTCGCCGTGCAGCACCACGACCACCGGGCGGGTCTCCGTACTGGCCCGGGCCGCCTGCACCCACTGCGCGATCCGGGTCAGCTCCGCCCGCCGTCCCGTGAAGGCGGCCTCGGGCTGCGGGAGTTGCCCGAAGGACTGCTCCAGCACGCTGCGCCGCCGGGCCTCCGCGCTGCGGTCGGTCCCGCGCAGCTGCGGGACGGCCGTCCGGGAGGTCTGCCGGGGCGCCCGCGCCGCGGCGGCCACCGCCCGCTGCTGTTCCAGGAAGGGACGGACCCCGCGCACCTCCAGCGCCGTCAGCCACTGCAGCCTCAGCTGCTCCGGCCCGCCGGGACGGCCGCGCACCCCGGCCCGCCGGTTCGCGGCCGGCAGGTGCGCGGCGGTCACCTTGGCGACCGTGGCCGCCGCCCCGGCGACCCCGGTGACGGCCCCGGCGGCCAGCGCCGTACCCGCCGGGACGCCGAACGACAGGTCGGCCCCGAAGGCGGCGGCCGCCGCGACCGCCGTCACGAGCAGCGCCGTGGAGCTGTTCCCGCGCCGGAAGGCCTCGCCGAGGGACTCGTCCCCGGCCGTCGTCTCGTCCAGGGCCCGCACGTACGCCTCGTACTCCTCGGCGGCGCTCGCCGCGAGCGCGTCCAGCGCCTCCAGGCCGCGCGCCAGCAGTGCCGCCTTGTCGACCGGTTGCCCCGCCCCGGCAGCCCGCCGGGCCTCCTCGTCCACGGCCCGCTCCAACAGTCGCTCGGCCTCACCGCGATGGCTGTCCCGCATCGGCATCCCCCTCAAGAGAGCTCCGGCAACGTTCGCCAAGTGTCCGCCGTGACTGCCGCGAGCGCGAGGGAATCTGAGCTAGATCAGAGGGAGTTGGGCCATGTTCGACCGCAACCGCGCATATATGTACGCCCGGCCCGGCCGGCACCGCGCGGCGACCCACGCACGGGCACGCCGCCTCCCGTTCCCGGCGCCGCCCCACCCGGTGCGCGAGGATGGCCCCATGCCGAACCGCCTCGCGAACGAGACCTCGCCCTATCTGCTCCAGCACGCAGACAACCCCGTCGACTGGTGGCCCTGGTCGCCCGAGGCGTTCGCGGAGGCGAGGGAGAGGGGCGTGCCGGTCCTGCTCAGCGTGGGCTACAGCTCCTGTCACTGGTGCCACGTCATGGCGCACGAGAGCTTCGAGGACGAGCTCACCGCCGCCTACATGAACGAGCACTTCGTCAACATCAAGGTGGACCGCGAGGAGCGGCCCGATGTCGACGCCGTTTACATGGAAGCCGTGCAGGCCGCCACCGGGCAGGGGGGATGGCCCATGACCGTCTTCCTCACCCCCGACGCCGAGCCCTTCTACTTCGGGACCTACTTCCCGCCCGAGCCCCGGCACGGGACGCCCTCCTTCGTGCAGGTCCTCGAAGGGGTGCGGACCGCCTGGGTGGGGCGGCCCGACGAGGTGGCCGAGGTCGCGCAGCGGATCGTACGGGACCTCACCGGGCGGCAGCTCGACTACGGGAAGGCCGGCGCGCCCGGCCCCGAGGAGCTCGCGCAGGCGCTGCTCGGGCTGACCCGCGACTACGACGCCGCCCGCGGCGGCTTCGGCGGGGCGCCGAAGTTCCCGCCGTCCATGGCGCTGGAGTTCCTGCTGCGCCACCACGCCCGCACCGGTGCCGAGGGCGCCCTGCAGATGGCCGCCGACACCTGCGAGGCCATGGCCCGCGGCGGGATCTACGACCAGCTCGGCGGCGGGTTCGCCCGGTACTCCGTGGACCGGGAGTGGGTGGTGCCCCACTTCGAGAAGATGCTGTACGACAACGCGCTGCTGTGCCGGGTGTACGCGCACCTGTGGCGGGCCACCGGTTCGGACCTCGCGCGGCGCGTCGCGCTGGAGACCGCCGACTTCATGGTGCGCGAGCTGCGCACCGCCGAGGGCGGCTTCGCCTCCGCGCTCGACGCGGACAGCGAGGACCCGCTGACCGGCAAGCACACCGAGGGGGTCTTCTACGCCTGGACGCCCGCGCAGCTGGCCGAGGTGCTCGGCGAGGCGGACGGGGCGCTGGCCGCCGCGTACTTCGGGGTGACGGACGAGGGCACCTTCGAGCACGGCGCCTCGGTGCTCCGGCTGCCGCAGGACGGGCCCGTCGTGGACGCCGCCGTGATCGCCGGGATCCGAGAGCGGCTGCTCGCGGCGCGCGCCGAGCGGCCCGCGCCCGGCCGGGACGACAAGGTCGTCGCCGCGTGGAACGGTCTGGCGATCGCGGCGCTGGCCGAATGCGGGGCGTACTTCGACCGGCCGGACCTGGTCGAGCGGGCCACCGAGGCCGCCGACCTGCTGGTCCGCGTCCACTTCGACGCGGCCGCCGGGCGGGCCCGGCTGGCCAGGACGAGCAAGGACGGGCGGGTCGGCGCGAACGCCGGGGTGCTGGAGGACTACGGCGACGTGGCCGAGGGCTTCCTCGCGCTGGCGTCCGTCACCGGCGAGGGGGTCTGGCTGGAGTTCGCCGGGTTCCTCGTCGACCTGGTCCTGGACCGGTTCACCGCCGAGGACGGCTCGCTCTACGACACCGCGCACGATGCCGAGCGGCTGATCCGCCGGCCCCAGGACCCGACGGACACCGCGGCCCCGTCCGGCTGGACGGCCGCGGCCGGGGCGCTGCTCTCGTACGCCGCCCACACCGGTTCGCAGGCGCACCGCAGTGCGGCCGAGCGGGCGCTGGGGGTGGTGCACGCGCTGGGTCCGCGCGTCCCGCGCTTCATCGGGCACGGGCTCGCGGTGGCCGAGGCGCTGGTGGACGGTCCGCGCGAGGTGGCCGTGGTGGGTCATCCGGAGGATCCGGCGCTGGCCGCGCTGCACAGGACGGCGTTGCTGGGGACGGCTCCCGGGGCGGTCGTGGCGGTCGGCCTGCCGCAGGCGGCCGACGGCAGCGGGGGCGAGTTCCCCCTGCTGGCCGAGCGCACACTCGTACGCGACCTTCCGACGGCGTATGTGTGTCGGCGTTTCGTCTGCGCGCGGCCTACGACAGATCCGGTCGAACTTGCGCACCAATTGGGTGCGGTTCATCCCTGAATTGATCGGAGTGCCGTCAACTCCGGTTACCTGTAAGGGAGTTCGGAAACCCGGTTTTTATCCGCGCGGCTCCTGAGTTTCATTTTCGCTGCCTAGTCTCGTGTCCGCGGGATCAGCTGGGGAGCCCGCGGAGCCGGCGTACCGGGGGGTGCGCCCGAGGGGGAAGCGGGGGCGGGCGGGCCCGGGGGCCCGCCTCGACCCCTGGGGGGTCTGCCGTGCGCCGTCGGGTGTCGCGGCATGTCTGTGGGGGACGTTTTGCTCACCTCTGTCGTCATCGTTCTGATCTCGCTCGCGCTGTTCTGGATGGCCGCGTTCACGCTGTGGTGGCAGATGCACGCGTGGCGCACGCCCGAGACGCTCGCCTCCACCCGGTTCGACCGTCCCGACGGCGAGGGACGGCTGGCCTTCTCGCTCCTGCTGCCCGCCCGGCACGAGCAGGCGGTCCTGCGGCACACGATCGAGCGGCTGCTCGAATCCGGCCACGGCGACTACGAGATCATCGTGATCGTCGGGCACGACGACCCGGAGACCGCCGCCGTCGCCGAGACCGCCGCCGCACGGGCGCCCGAGCGCGTACGGGTCGTGGTCGACCACAACGAGACCAAGAACAAGCCGAAGGCCCTCAACACCGCCCTCCCGCACTGCCGGGGCGACATCGTCGGGGTCTTCGACGCCGAGGACCAGGTCCACCCCGAGCTGCTCGCGCACGTCGACCACGCCTTCCGCTCCACCGCGGCCGACGTCGTCCAGGGCGGGGTCCAGCTCATCAACTTCCACTCCAGCTGGTACAGCCTGCGCAACTGCCTGGAGTACTTCTTCTGGTTCCGCTCCCGGCTGCACCTGCACGCCGAGAAGGGGTTCATCCCGCTCGGCGGGAACACCGTCTTCGTCCGCACCGACGTGCTCCGCGAGGCCGGCGGCTGGGACCAGAACTGCCTGGCCGAGGACTGCGACCTGGGCGTACGCCTGTCCTCGGCCGGCAAGAAGGTGGTCGTCGCCTACGACTGCGACATGGTCACCCGCGAGGAGACGCCCGGCTCGCTGATGAGCCTGCTCAAACAGCGCACCCGCTGGAACCAGGGCTTCCTCCAGGTCTACCGCAAGAAGGACTGGCGGCAGCTGCCCGGCCGCGGCCAGCGCTGGCTGGCCCGCCACACGCTGATGACGCCGTTCATGCAGGCGGCCTCCGGGGTGATCATCCCGCTCAACTTCGCCGTCGCGGTCCTGCTCGACGTGCCGGTCGGGATCGCGATCGTCACCTTCCTGCCGATGATCACGGCGATGGTGACGTTCGTCTTCGAGATCGTCGGCCTGCACGACTTCGGCCGCCAGTACGGACTGCGCGTCCGCTTCGTGCACTACCTCAAGCTCGTCGTCGGCGGCCCGTTCTACCAGGTGATGCTCGCCGGCGCGGCGATCCGCGCGGTCTGGCGCGAGCAGCGCGGCCGCAACGAGTGGGAGCTGACCAGCCACACCGGCGCCCACCTCGCTCCGATCGGCGCCACCGCCGGCGCCACCGCCGGCGCGTCCGCCGCCGGCGCCTCCACCGCGAGCCGAGAGGACGCCCACCGGTGACCGCCACCCTGCCCACGGCCACTGATCCCCGGCCCGGCGCCGCGACGACCACCGCCGCCGTCCGCGTCCCCGCCCAGCGCGGTGCGGGCGACCGCGGCGCCCGCGGCGGCCTCGGGGTGCGGCCGCCCGCACCGGCCCACCCCCTGCTGCGCTTGCGCTCCTCCCGCGCCGATCTGCTGCTGTGCGGGGCCGTCCTGCTCGCGGTCGTCCTCGTCCAGGGCTGGAACATCACGCGGTTCCCGACCCTGAGCGACGACGAGGGCACCTACCTCGCCCAGGCGTGGGCCGTCCAGCAGGGCGAAGGCCTCGCGCACTACACGTACTGGTACGACCATCCGCCGCTGGGCTGGATACAGATAGCCGGGCTGACCTACCTGCCCTCCCTCCTCGTGCCCGACTGGATGACCGTCGCGCCGATGCGCTGGTCGATGGTCGCCGTCTCCGCCGTCAGCTCCGTGCTGATCTACGTCCTCGCCCGCCGGCTGTGGCTGCCGCGCTGGGCGTCCGGGCTCGCGATGGCCCTCTTCGGGCTCTCCCCGCTCTCCGTCGTGCTCCAGCGGGAGATCTTCCTCGACAACCTCGCCGTGATGTGGATGCTGCTGGCCTTCTGCCTGGCCGCGTCCCCCAGCCGCCACCTGTGGCACCACTTCGGTTCGGGACTCGCGGCCGCCACCGCCGTCCTGACCAAGGAGACGATGCTGGTGGTGCTCCCGGCGCTGCTGGTGACCATGTGGCGCCACAGCCACCGGGACACCCGCAAGTTCGCCGTCACCGGCGCGGTCACCGCCTGCGCGCTCATCGGGCTCTCGTACCCGCTGTACGCGCTGCTCAACAACGAGCTGCTGCCCGGCGCCGGACACGTCTCCCTGATCGACGGCATCACCTACCAGATGAGCCGGCCGGGCTCGGGCTTCATCCTCAGCCCCGGCTCCGGTTCGAACGGCGTGCTGCGGTCCTGGCTGTACTACGACACCGTCCTGCCGCTCGGCGGGCTGGCCGGCGCCCTCCTGCTGCTCGCCACCCCCAGGTGGTCGGTCACCGCCCGCGCGCTCGCCGGCCCGGCGCTCGCCGCCGTCCTCCTCGCCGCCGTCGCAATGCGGCCCTCCGGCTACCTGCCCGCGATGTACGTGATCCAGGCGCTGCCGTTCCTCGCACTGGTCCTCGCCGGGGGCGCGGCGAGCGTCACGCACGCCGTGCTGCGCCGCCGCCGGGCACCGGGGGAGCGCCGGGCCCTCACCCACGGGCGCCGGGTGCTGGTCGGCGTACTCGCCGCGGCCGCCGCGGTGTACGTCCTGCCGCGCTGGTACGACGGCGACCGCACCGCGCTCACGGCCGACGCGAACGCCCCGTACCGGCAGGCCGCCGCCTGGCTGGGCCGCGAGGTCCCCGACCCGGCCCGCACCAGGGTCCTGGTCGACGACGCGCTCTGGCTGGACGCCGTCCACCGCGGCTTCGAGCCGGGCCCCGGCGCGATCTGGTTCTACAAGGCCGACCTGGACCCCGCCGTCACCGGGACGCTGCCGGGCGGCTGGCGGGACATCGACTACGTGGTCTCCTCGCCCACCGTCCGCCGGGACGCGGTGGACCTGCCCAACGTGAAGGCCGCGCTGGAGCATTCGGCCGTGGTGGCCGTCTTCGGATCCGGCGAGGACCGCATCGAGATCCGCCGGACCGACTCCGCGGGCCGGCGGAGCGGGAGCCGATCCACCAGGAGTTGAGCCGCACCGCACAGAAGGGAACCCGTCCATGCCAGCGAACTTCCGGCGGAGGGCCGGGCGGCGCGCCGCCGTGGCCGCCGTCGGGGCGATGACCGCGGGCCTGCTGTTCACCGCACCGCAGCAGGCCACGGCCGGACCGCCCAATCTGCTCACCAATGCCGGGTTCGAGACCGCGGGCGCACCCGGCGACGACATGCCGTCCTGCTGGGAGAAGTCCGGCTGGGGCGACAACGACTTCACGTTCGCCACCGTCGCCGACGCGCACGGCGGCGCCAAGGCCATGAAGGTCTCGCTCACCCGCCGTCTCAGCGGCGACCGCAAGGCCCTCGTCACCGAGAACACCACCTGCGCCCCGACGGTCGTCCCGGGCAGGCAGTACGACCTGTCGGCCTGGTACAAGTCGAACACCCCGGACGTGTCGGTGACCGTGTTCCGCCACGACACCACCGCCGGCTGGCAGTACTGGACCGACCTGCAGAACCCGCCGGTCAGCGCCGGATGGGCGCGTACGCAGGTCCGTACGCCCGCCGTCCCGCCCGGCACAGACAAGATCACCTGGGGGCTCTCGGTCTACGGGGTGGGCACGCTCACCTCGGACGACTACGCGCTGGAGGAGGTCGGCGCGGTCCCGCCGCAGCCGGGGTGCACGGGCACGGCGGAACAGTGCGCCAAGGGCAGGTGGGAGGTGATCCCGGCCAAGAACCCGGTGCGTTCGATGCACGCCGTCGTCCTGAAGAACGGCAAGGTGCTGCTGATCGCGGGCTCGGGCAACGACATCTCCCGGTTCAACGCGGGCACGTTCACCTCGGCCGTGTACGACCCGGCGAACGGGTCCTTCAAGACGATCCCGACGCCGGTGGACATGTTCTGCTCGGGGCACGTGCAGCTGTCGGACGGCCGGGTGCTCGTGATGAGCGGCAACAAGGGGTACCCGTCCGCCGACGGCAAGACCGGCTACCAGGGGCTGAAGGACTCCTACGTCTTCGACCCGGCGACCGAGGCGTACACGAAGACCAACGACCTCAACGGCGGGCACTGGTACCCGTCGGCGACGGTCCTCGGCAACGGCGACGTGATCACCTTCGGCGGGCTGAAGGAGGACTCCACGGGCAACGTCACGGCGGAGCGGTTCTCGGCGGCGCAGAACAAGTGGCTGCCGATGAACGAGGTCAACCAGACCTGGTCCTACTGGGGCCTGTACCCGTCGATGATCCTGATGCAGGACGGACGGCTCTTCTACTCCGGCAGCCACACCTTCGGCAACGGCACCCGGGGCAGCGGCGCGTCGATCTACGACTACAACGCGAACACGATCACGGACGTGCCCGGACTGCGCAGGAAGGACGAGCGCGACGAGTCGGCGAGCGTGCTGCTGCCGCCCGCGCAGGACCAGCGGGTCCTGACCGTCGGCGGCGGCAACAACGAGTCCAACCCGGCGGCGAACCGGCTCACCGAACTGATCGACCTGAAGGCGGCGAGCCCCGCGTACACCGCGGGCCCGGACCTGCCGCAGGGCCTGGTCGACGTGGGTGGAGTCAGGCGGGCGCAGACCGGGGCCGAGGGCAAGATGTACGTGTCGGCCGTACTGCTGCCGGACGGCAAGGTGCTGGAGACCGGCGGCGGACTGCACGACCGGGCCGACCCGGTGTACGAGGCCTCGTTCTTCGACCCGGCGACCAACACGTACAAGGCCGGGCTGCCGGCCGACCCGATCCCGCGGACCTACCACTCGGCGGCGTTCCTGCTGCCCGACGGGCGGGTCATGGCGGTCGGCGACAACCCGGGCAACGGCACCTACAACGACAACGTGTCGGTCTACACCCCTCCGTACCTCTTCAAGGGCGCCCGCCCGAAACTCACCTCGGTGATCGACACCCAGTGGCTGTACGGGGACACGCAGCGCATCACCGTCGACCGGCCGATCGCCAAGGCGGAGCTGATCCGCCCGGCGGCGGTCACGCATTCCTCGGACCCGAACCAGCGGTTCGTGGACCTGCCGATGTCGGTGGTCAACGACACGACCGTCGACCTCAACGTCACCAGCAACCCCAACCTGGCACCGCCCGGCTGGTACATGCTCTTCGGCGTCGACGCGGACGGCGTCCCGTCCCTGGCGACCTGGGTGCACCTGGGCGGCCCGTCGGCGCTCGCGGCCGCGCAGGAGGCCCCGTCCCCGCACGTCCACGACTTCGCGGACGCACCGCGGGCGGCCCCCGGGCAGAACCCCGGGAAGCGGGACTCGGTGCCCGTCGCCCCGACCGTGGCCGGCTGCGACCGGCACTACGGCACGGTCAACGAGTGCGTCCCGACGACGTTCCCGGCGGAGGTGCAGGCGACGACCGGGGCCCGCTGCGACTGGCTGGCCTCCCACCGGTACCCGAAGCGCATGAAGGTCAACGGCAGCGACCCCCTGCGCCTGGACCCCGACGGCGACGGCTACGCCTGCACGTAGGGAGGTGTCTCGCCCCCGCCCCCCGCACGCCGAGGAGCCCCGCCGCCGACCGCGACGGGGCTCCGCCCCAGTTCGCCCGCGACGAGGGCCGCACCCGCGGCGACGGCGAGGAAGGCCGCCGGGCCGGCCAGCATCACGAGTTGCTCGGCGGCCAGGGCGCTCTCGTACCGGCCGCGGGACACCTCGACGGTCGTGCGGACGCCCCGGCTCGTGTCGAACGCGTAGTAGTGGCCGTCCCGGACCTCGGGTTCCTGCAGGTCCGCCGAGAAGGCGATGGAGAGGAAGGACAGCGCGAACCCCCCGCCGACCAGGACGACCAGCGCGGCCCGTACCGCGACGGGCAGGCACAGCAGCGCGAGCCATGCGGTGGCCTTGGTGCACCGGGCCCGCAGCAGGCGCACCTGGCCGGCGAGGAAGAGCGGGAACACGCAGGCGATCCCCACGAGGGCCAGCCCGTGTGCGCCCGGCACCGCCGTGATCCCCGGCAGTGCCGTCACCGCCGCGACCGCGACCATGAGTGCGCTCAGCCCGCCGGCAACCGCCGCGTGCAGCTTGAAGGTCCACCCCATCCGGTCAGCTTCGCACGGGCCGGCTCAGTGCTGGTAGGCGGCCAGGGAGATGCCGACGTAGTGGGCGACGAACGCGGCCAGGGTCAGGGAGTGGAAGACCTCGTGGAAGCCGAAGAAGCGGGGGGAGGGGTTCGGGCGCTTGATGCCGTAGATGACGCCGCCCGCGCTGTAGAGGAGTCCGCCGACGATCACCAGGACCAGGACCGCGATACCGCCGGTGCGCATGAAGTCGGGCAGGAAGAAGACCGCCGCCCAGCCCATCGCTATGTAGCAGGGCGTGTACAGCCAGCGCGGGGCGCCCACCCAGAAGACGCGGAAGGCGATGCCGGCCGCGGCCGCGATCCACACCGCCCACAGCAGCGTCCGTCCGGTGGAGGGCGGGAGCAGGAGCACGGTCAGCGGGGTATAGGTCCCCGCGATGATCAGAAAGATGTTGGCGTGGTCGAGACGCCGCAGGATCGCCTCGCCCCGGGGGCCCCAGGTGCCGCGGTGGTACACCGCGCTGACGCCGAACAGCAGGCAGGCCGTGAGGATGTACACGCCGCACGCGACCCGGGCCCGGGTCGACTCGGTGAAGGCCAGCAGCGCCAGGCCCGCGACGATCACGGCGGGGAACATCCCCGTGTGCAGCCAGCCGCGCATCAGCGGCTTGGCTTCCGGTGCCTCGACAAGTGCCTCGGGTGCCTCGGTTGCGACCGGCACGGCGTCGACCGGCACGGCGGCGGCGTCAGAAGTCATGACCGCCATGCTACCTACGGGTCCGTAGGTTTCCGTTAGTGCGCTTTACGGAAGATTGACGGGAGTGGCGATGCTCACGTGAGAGGCCCCCTGGACATATGCGCACATCCACCGGATGATCAGATGAGTGCGGTCGGCACCGGATGAGCGGAGCGCGAAGCGTCCGGGTCGCAGCCCCCACGGGGCAAACACCAAACACACCCCTCAACAAGGAGCAATCGTGGCGCGCGACAACGCGGCTCCCACTTCCATCCCGACGACCCACCAGGAACTGATCTCCTGGGTGGACGAGATCGCAGCGATCACCGAGCCCGACCGGGTCGTCTGGTGTGACGGCTCCGAGGCCGAGTACGAGCGCCTGTGCGAGGAGCTCGTCGCCAAGGGCACGTTCAAGAAGCTGGACGAGGGCAAGCGCCCCAACTCGTACTACGCCGCCTCCGACCCGTCCGACGTCGCGCGCGTCGAGGACCGGACCTTCATCTGCTCCGAGAAGGAGGAGGACGCGGGCCCGACCAACCACTGGAAGGCCCCGGCGGAGATGAAGGACCTCTTCGCGGGAGAGAAGGGCATCTTCCGCGGCTCCATGAAGGGCCGGACGATGTACGTCGTCCCCTTCTGCATGGGTCCCCTCGGCTCCGAGCTCTCCGCGATCGGCGTCGAGATCACCGACTCCGCCTACGTCGCCGTCGCCATGCGCACCATGACCCGCATGGGCAAGCCCGTCCTCGACGAGCTCGGCTCCGACGGGTTCTTCGTCAAGGCCGTCCACACCCTCGGCGCTCCGCTCGCCGAGGGCGAGGCCGACGTGCCGTGGCCGTGCAACACCACCAAGTACATCTCGCACTTCCCGGAGACCCGCGAGATCTGGTCCTACGGCTCGGGCTACGGCGGCAACGCCCTGCTCGGCAAGAAGTGCTACGCACTGCGCATCGCGTCCGTCATGGCCCGCGACGAGGGCTGGCTCGCCGAGCACATGCTGATCCTCAAGCTCACCCCGCCGCAGGGTGAGGCGAAGTACGTCGCCGCCGCGTTCCCGAGCGCCTGCGGCAAGACGAACCTGGCCATGCTGGAGCCCACGATCCCCGGCTGGACGGTCGAGACGATCGGCGACGACATCGCCTGGATGCGCTTCGGCGAGGACGGTCGTCTGTACGCGATCAACCCCGAGGCCGGCTTCTTCGGCGTCGCCCCCGGCACCGGCGAGCACACCAACGCCAACGCCATGAAGACGATGTACGCGAACACCGTCTTCACCAACGTGGCGCTCACGCCCGACGGCGGCGACGTGTGGTGGGAGGGCATGACCGAGGAGGCGCCCGCGCACCTCATCGACTGGAAGGGCAACGCCTGGACCCCGGAGTCCGGGACCCCGGCGGCCCACCCCAACGCGCGCTTCGCCGTCCCGGCCTCCCAGTGCCCGACGATCGCCCCCGAGTGGGAGGACCCCAAGGGCGTCCCGATCTCCGCGATCCTCTTCGGCGGCCGCCGCGCCTCCGCGGTCCCGCTGGTCACCGAGTCCTTCGACTGGAACCACGGCGTCTTCATCGGTTCGAACATCGCCTCCGAGAAGACCGCCGCCGCCGAGGGCAAGGTCGGCGAGCTGCGCCGCGACCCGTTCGCCATGCTGCCGTTCTGCGGCTACAACATGGGCGACTACATGGCCCACTGGATCAAGGTCGGCGCGTCCGCGGACGCCGCGAAGCTCCCGAAGATCTACTACGTGAACTGGTTCCGCAAGAACGACGCGGGCAAGTTCGTGTGGCCCGGCTTCGGCGAGAACAGCCGCGTCCTGAAGTGGATCGTCGAGCGCCTCGACGGCACGGCCGAGGGCGTCGAGACCCCCATCGGCATCCTGCCGACGAAGGACTCCCTCGACCTGGAGGGCCTGGACCTGCCCGAGACGGACCTGGACTTCCTCCTGACCGTCGACAAGGAGGTCTGGCGCGAGGAGGCCGCCCTGGTCCCCGAGCACCTGAACACCTACGGCGACCACACTCCCAAGGAGCTGTGGGACCAGTACCACGCGCTCGTCGAGCGCCTGGGCTGACCGGTGCCCGCCCTGCGGACACCGCAGGGCACGTGAACGTGGGAGTCCCCGACCAAGGTGCTCCCGCCGCTGTGGGAATCCCCGACCAAGGTTTTCCCATCGCAGCACACGGCCACCGCGGACCGACCGGCCACTGTCCCGGCCGTCGTCCGTCTCAGGAGCGTCCGCGCTCCTCGAGATAGGCCGTGTGCGTCTGCTGACGGGGGGCAGCCCAGGGCGGGAGGTGCGCCCGGCGGCGGTGCGCCGCCGCCAGCAGCAGCGCCACCAGCCGCGCCAGGTGGGGGTCCGGCGACTCCCCCCCC
>NZ_JBHYVA010000186.1:0-12945 GCF_042750055.1 Streptomyces sp. NPDC059456 | reverse complement strand
GACAGGACCCCGGTCGGGGCCTTCGACGTACGCGGGGTAGGCGGCGTGTCCGCGGCGGGTCGGCTATTCGATGCCGCCGAGGATGCCCAGTACGGGCTCCACGGGGGCGATGACGGGCGACAGCTGGTTCGGCAGCTCCATCAGCTGGCCGAGCTTGTCCAGCTCGTTGAGCTTCGAGCCGATCTCCTGGACGGAGCCGGGCGTGGCCCCCTGCGGCATGCCCGGGGCGGCCTGCGGCAGGTCCGGGAGGGTGATCGGGGCCATGGGGGCGGCGGAGGCGGCCGGTGCGGCGAGGCCCGCGGCGGCCCCCGCGAGGGCGAAGGCGGCGAGCATGCGCTGGGTCTTGGTCATGCCGTGACAACGGCCGAGCGGGCGGGCGGTCACGCGGGCGTCATCCGGAGGGCCGTGTCGGGAGGCCCGGGAAGCCCAGGAAACCCGGGGAGCCGGGGGAGCCCGGGATACGCCGAGAGCCCCGTCCCTTGCGGGGCGGGGCTCTCGGTCGAAGCGGTAGTGGAGGGATTTGAACCCCCGATGGGTTGCCCCATACTCGCTTTCGAGGCGAGCTCCTTCGGCCACTCGGACACACTACCGAGATGGATCCTAGCCTAAGGATCGGCATCAAATGAAATCGATGCCGCCGAGCCGCCTCAGCGGTCGCGGAAGAAGTCCGTCAGCTGCCGCGCGCACTCCTGCGCGAGCACGCCGCGGATCACCTCCGGACGGTGGTTGAGCCGGCGGTCGCGCACGAGGTCCCAGAGCGACCCCGCGGCTCCCGCCTTCTCGTCGTCGGCGCCGTAGACGACCCGGGCGACCCGCGACTGCACGAGGGCGCCCGCGCACATCACGCACGGCTCCAGGGTCACCACGAGGGTGCACCCCGGGAGCCGCCATTCCCCGAGCCGGGCGGCCGCCCGGCGCAGCGCCAGCACTTCGGCGTGCGCCGTGGGGTCACCGGTGGCCTCGCGCTCGTTGAACCCGGTGGCGAGGACCTCGCCGTCCGGGCCCAGCACGACGGCGCCGACCGGCACGTCGCCGGCCGGCACCGCCCGGGCGGCCTCCTGGAGCGCCAGGCGCATGGAGTCCCGCCACGGGTCCCGTACGGGATCGGGGCCGTGCAGGGGGTGGTGCGTGCTGATCACTAGCGGACGGCCTCCAGCACCTCGGTGGCGCCGAGGGAATCGGCGATCTCCGAGAGGGCGTCCCCGTCGAGGGTCATCAGTTGTTTGTGGCCGACCCCGAGGTCGTCCAGCAGCCGGGGGTCGCCGAGCGGGCCGGCCGGGACCGGTTCCGCGCCCGCCGAGACCTCGTCGTCCTCGTCGTCGTCGGCACCGGTGAAGGCGGCGATGGTGTCCTCCTCGCCGTCCTCGGTGCCGTCCAGGTCCAGTTCGTCGAGTTCGTCGTCCTCCTCGTCGCTGCCCAGCAGCTCTTCGGTCAGCATCGAGCCGTAGGAGCTGCGGGAGGCCGCGGAGGCGTTCGAGACGAAATACCGCGGGTCCTCCTCCCCGTCCACGCGGACGACGCCGAACCAGGCGTCCTCCTGCTCGATGAGGGCGACCACCGTGTCGTCGTCGACAGCGGCGGCGCGGGCGAGATCGATCAGATCACTGAGGGACTCGACGTCGTCGAGTTCCATGTCGCTCGCTTCCCACCCGTCTTCGGTGCGCGCGAGCAGTGCGGCGAAGTACACCGTGACTCTCCCACTGGTCTTAGGCGTGCCGGTTGGAGGTCCCCCCGGCCGGAGGTGGGAAGGGTTGGAACGACTGTGCTGCTCGCCGTTTCGTGCCCCGCCCAATCGGCATCGTGGCAGAAACAGCGGCTTTGCGAGAGGTCTTCCGCGCTTGCGTCGTGCCGCGCCGCTTGCCGCGGGGGTCGTACGGGGGCCGCTCGGCCCCCCGCCGACCCCGTGCGCCGCCCACCCCGCGGGGGTCCGGGGCGGGGTCCCGTCACCAGCGGAAGGTGCGCATGCGCATTTGCTGGCGCATGCGGGCGGCGCGGGCGCGGCGGGGCTGGACGCGGTCGCGCAGGGCCCGCGCCTCCATCAGGTCGCGCAGGAACTGCGCTCTGCGCGCTCTGCGCTGCGCCGCGGTCTCCGGCGCGTCGTTCGGCTGCGTGTCGGGCATGGGCCACCACCCCGTGGTCCGGTCGTCCTCCTTCGCCGGCGCGAAGCAGACCCCCCGCACCCCACCTTCCCCCGGACGGGCCGATTGATGCCACCCCTTCGCAGCTCAGGAGGCTGACAGCGTCGGAACGACCGCCACCGGGCCGTGCGCGTGGTGGAGCACCGCGTGGGCCACCGAGCCGATCGTCAGGGAGCCGAGCGTGCGCCGCGGGTGGTGGCGGCCCACGACCACCAGGGCCGCCGACCGGGAAGCCGTCACGAGGCGCTCCGCGGCGTCGCCCGGGACCGCCGCCTGCTCCACCCGCACCCCGGGCCAGCGCGTGCGCAGCGGCGCGAGCCGCTCCGTCTGGGAGCGCAGCATCTCCCGCTCCGCGGGCACCGCGTTCCCGTCGTCGGCCAGGCCCTCGGGCGGGATCACCTGGAACGGGTTGTCGACCACCATGGTCGGCGCCGGCGGGATCGCGTACGCCGAGACCACCTGGACGGTGGTCCCCCGGGCGGCCGCCTCGGCGAAGGCGAAGGCGAGGACGTCGTCAGGGGTCTCCGCGGCGTGCAGGCCGAGCACCACCGGGCCGCCGGAGGGGTCCGCGGGGGCGTCGGGAGCCCTGCGGGCCTCGTGCGGGACCACCACCACCGGGCACGCCGCGGTGGAGGCCACGGCGCGGCTGTTCGAGCCGAGCAGCAGGGCCGCGAAGCCGCCGCGGCCCCGTGAGCCCGTCACCAGCATCCGGGAGCCCTCCCCGGCCACCCGCAGGGCCTCGGGCACGGAGCCCTCCAGGGCGTCGTAGCGGACCTCCCGCGGCAGCTCGGCGGCCGCGGCGAGGACGTCGCGCACGTGGACGCCGACGGGGTCGGCGTACTCGCGCGGCTGCGAGGGGTCGGCGAGGGAGGAGCGGCGCGCCGCGTACAACTGCGCGCTGTCGGGCAGCACGTGCGCGACCACGAGGGGGGCCCCGTACCGGAGCGCCGCGGTCCGTGCCCATTCCAGGGCCAGGAGGCTGTGCTCGGATCCGTCGACCCCCACGACCACCGGTGCGTTGCTCATCAGTCCAGCGTGCTGGGGGTCCGGCCGGGCCGCATCCGCAGCCGCATCCGCGGTCGCATCCCGGCCGCGTCCGCGGACGCGTGCGGACGCGGCTGCCGGTTCGGACGCACGGGGGTGCGCGCACCGCGTAGCCTTTTGACCGTGGGTCGCGAAAAAGTGCGGCCGTTTTTGCAGGTCGCAGGTCGAAACCCGGCAGCTGAGCCTTGGAGGATGTTGTGCGTTTGCAGGTCGTCGATCACCCCTTGGTGGCGCACAAACTGACCACCCTGCGCGACAAGCGCACCGACTCCCCCACCTTCCGCCGGCTCGCCGACGAGCTGGTGACCCTCCTCGCGTACGAGGCCACCCGCGACGTGCGCACCGAGCAGGCCGACATCGTCACGCCGGTCGGCCCGACCACCGGCGTGAAGCTCTCGCACCCGCGCCCGCTGGTCGTGCCGATCCTGCGGGCCGGCCTCGGCATGCTGGACGGCATGATGCGGCTGCTGCCGACGGCCGAGGTGGGCTTCATGGGCATGGTCCGCAACGAGGAGACCCTGGAGGCCTCCACGTACGCGACGCGCATGCCGGAGGACCTGTCCGGGCGGCAGGTCTACGTCGTCGACCCGATGCTCGCCACGGGCGGCACGCTGGTCGCGGCGATCCAGGAACTGATCAAGCGCGGCGCGGACGACGTGACCGCCGTGGTGCTGCTGGCCGCGCCCGAGGGCGTCGAGGTCATGGAGCGCGACCTGGCGGGCACCCCGGTGACGGTCGTGACGGCCGCGGTGGACGAGCGGCTCAACGAGCACGGCTACATCGTGCCGGGCCTGGGCGACGCGGGCGACCGCATGTACGGCTCGGCCGAGTAGGACCCCGCAGGGCGCGCAGGGCAGGACTCATGCCGACAGCCGGCCGCCTTTCGGGCGGCCGGCTGTTCGCGTCGCGCGGGCGGTGGTCAGCAGGTCTTGGCGGGCGCGGGCAGGGGGTTGGCCAGCAGGGCCAGTTCCTTGTCCGCGGCCTCCTTCGGGCTGAGTTCCTTGAAGGCGTCTCCGAGGATCAGGTCGATGTCCCCGGTGTCGCGGGCATCGGTCTGCTGCGTATCGCCTTCGAGCTGGGTGCCCAGTACGGAGAAGGCCGCCTTGTCGGTCTTGGGCGAGCCGAGCAGTATCCCCGTACCGGGGACCTTCTTGTCGAAGTCGGCGGGCGCGTTGCCGACCTTGCCGACGGTGAAGCCGCGCTTCTTGAGCTCGTCGCCGACGGCCTTGGCGAGCCCGGCGCGCGGGGTCGCGTTGTAGACGTTGACGGTGATCTCGGCGGGCTGGGGCAGTGCGACGGCCGGTTTGGCGGCGGCGCTGGCAGCCGCGGGAGCCGCCTCGGCGCCCGCCTCGGCGCCCGCCCTGGGCTTGGGCGTCGCACAGTCCTTGGCCGCCGCGTTCCGGTGTTTGCCGCTGCCGCTCTCGCCGCGGAACACGTTCATGAGCTGCAAGGACCCGTAGCCGAGCAGGGCAAGACCGAGGACTGCTCCGAGCACGGTGAAGACGATCCGCCGGCGTCGCCGGGGCCGGCTCATGCGGGGGTAAGCCGCTCCCGTGACGCGGTACTTTCCGCCCATGCCGGGGGGAGTGAGCATGCTCATGGGCGCAGCGTAATACCGCCCGCCGTTGATCCCCACTCAATGATCTGTTGATAGGGCAAGACCGACCCGAAAGGCGCAATCCTCGCGAACCGGAAGCTCGGGCGGGGAGCCCTTGCGGCAGCCCGGGAAGCGGGGCCGCCCACGGCGTGTCCCGCCGCTTCCGGGCGTGTTTCCAGCCGGTTCCGGCTCAGTAGTCCATTTCGAGGACGCGGGCGTGCAGCACCTGGCGCTGCTGGAGGGCCGCGCGCACGGCGCGGTGCAGCCCGTCCTCCAGGTACAGGTCGCCCTGCCACTTCACGACGTGGGCGAAGAGGTCCCCGTAGAACGTCGAGTCCTCGGCGAGCAGCGTCTCGAGGTCCAGCTGGCCCTTGGTCGTCACCAGCTGGTCGAGACGGACCGGGCGCGGGGCGACGTCCGCCCACTGCCGGGTGGTTTCCCTGCCGTGGTCGGGGTACGGCCGCCCGTTTCCGATGCGCTTGAAGATCACACGGAAAGCCTACCGGGCCGGTGCCTGCGGGCGCAGCCTTGCCAGCCTGGTGCAAAAGTGGCAGACAGGGCTATATCGGGAGTGATGCATGAGCGAGAGCACCGACCCCGCGTCTCCGGCGGGCCAGATCGCCGCCGGCTACGCCTTCACCGGACCCGCGCTCGAACTCGGGGCCCTGCTCTGGGACGGCACCTGTCTGCCCGACCGGCAGATCCGCATCCCGCTGTCGATGCTCAACCGCCACGGCCTGGTCGCGGGCGCCACGGGCACCGGCAAGACGAAGACCCTCCAGCTCATCGCCGAACAGCTGTCGGCGTCCGGGGTCCCGGTGTTCCTCGCCGACGTCAAGGGGGACGTCTCCGGGATTTCCGCGCCCGGCACGGCCAACGAGAAGGTCGCGGAACGCGCGAAGGAAGTCGCCCAGCAGTGGGAAGGCGCCGGATTCCCCAGCGAGTTCTATGCGCTGGGCGGTATCGGACCCGGTATTCCGCTCCGGGCGAGCGTGACGGGTTTCGGCCCGGTGCTGATGTCGAAGGTCCTCCGGCTCAACCAGACCCAGGAGCAGTCGCTCGGCCTGATCTTCCACTACGCCGACACCAAGGGCCTGGAGCTGATCGACCTCAAGGACCTGCGGGCGGTCGTCGCCTTCCTCGTCTCCGACCAGGGGAAGGCGGAGCTCAAGGGGATCGGCGGACTGTCCACGGTGACGGCGGGGGTGATCCTGCGCGCCCTGACCGCGTTCGAGCAGCAGGGCGCCACCGAGTTCTTCGGCGAGCCGGAATTCGACACGAGCGAATTCCTGCGGACCGCCGCCGACGGGCGCGGGATGGTCTCCGTACTGGAACTCCCGGCGGTGCAGGACAAGCCGCAGCTGTTCTCCACCTTCCTGATGTGGCTGCTGGCCGACCTCTACACCGACCTGCCGGAAGTCGGCGACCTGGAAAAACCCAAACTCGTCTTCTTCTTCGACGAGGCGCACCTGCTGTTCAACGGCGCCTCCAAGGCCTTCCTGGAGTCCATCACCCAGACCGTGCGGCTGATCCGCTCGAAGGGAATCGGCGTCTTCTTCGTGACGCAGACCCCCAAGGACGTGCCGTCGGACGTGCTCGCGCAGCTCGGCAACCGGGTGCAGCACGCACTGCGCGCCTTCACCCCGGACGACGCCAAGGCGCTGAAGGCCACCGTGAAGACGTTCCCCAACTCCGCGTACGACCTGGAGGAGCTGCTGACCGGGCTCGGCACGGGCGAGGCGGTGATCACCGTGCTCAGCGAGAAGGGCGCCCCGACCCCGGTGGCGGCGACCCGGCTGCGCGCCCCGCAGTCCCTGATGGGTCCGATCGGGCCGGCGGCGCTGGACGCGGCGGTGAAGTCCTCGCTCCTGTACGCGCGGTACGCGCAGGCCGTCGACCGCGAGTCGGCGTACGAGAAGATCAGCGCCGAGCAGGCCGCGGCCGAGGCGGCGGCGGAGGCGGCCGCGGCCCGGGCGGCGGCCGAGAAGCAGGCCGGGGAGCAGGCCAAGGAGGCCGCGAAGGGGGCGCGCGGCACACCGAAGCCGGAGCCCTCGCTGGCCGAGCAGGTGGTGGGGAGCGGGCTGTTCCGCTCACTGGCCCGCTCGGTCGGGACCCAGCTGGGGCGGGAGATCTCCCGCTCGCTCTTCGGGACCGCGAAGCGGCGCCGGTGACCTCGGATCCGCCGGTGGCAGCGGAGTTGAGCCGGTGGCCGGGGAGTTGCGCAGGTGACGGGCGAACGGCGCAGGTGACGCATTCTGCTGCCGGATCCGCGGCCGGGGTGCCGCCGGGGCCTTCCGCGCTGACAGACTTCGCCCCATGCGGACCGAACTCACCGACACCACGTCCAGCAAGATCGACCGGGCGCTGCTCGCCGCCCGCCGGGCGATCGGCAGCCCCACCATGGGCCTCGTCCTGACCCTCGTCATAGCGACCGACGAGGAGAACGCGTACGACGCCGTCCGCGCGGCCTCGGAGGCCTCGCGCGAGCACCCGTGCCGCATCATCGCGGTGATCAAGCGCACCTCGCGCGGCCCGCACAAGCTCCGCCAGGACCGCCTGGACGCGGAGCTCCGCGTCGGCTCGGACGCCGGGACCGGGGAGATCGTGCTGCTGCGCCTGCACGGGGCGCTCACCGAGCAGGCGGGTTCGGTGGTCCTCCCGCTGCTGGTGCCGGACGCGCCGGTGGTGGCGTGGTGGCCGGCCGAGGCGCCCGCCGACCCGGCGCGGGATCCGCTGGGCGCGCTCGCGCAGCGCCGGATCACGGACGCCGAGGCGGCCGTCGACCCGGTGGCGGTCCTGGACGACCGGGGTGCCTCGTACGCGCCCGGGGACACCGACCTCGCGTGGACCCGGCTGACGCCGTGGCGGGCGCTGCTGGCCGCCGCGATGGACCAGAAGCCGCTGCCGGTGACGGGCGGGGCGGTGGAGAGCGAGGCCGACAACCCGAGCGCCGAGCTGCTGGCCCGCTGGCTGGAGGACCGGCTGGGGGTGCCGGTGGAGCGGGTCACCACGGACGGGCCGGTGATCACGCGGGTCCGGCTGGAGGGCCCGGCGGGCACGATCACGGTGGACCGCCCCGACGGGGCACTGGCCACGCTGGTCCTGCCGGGCAGCCCCGACCGCAAGGTGGCCCTGAAGATCCGCAGCAAGGCCGAGCTGATCTCGGAGGAGCTGCGGCGCCTGGACGCGGACGAGACCTACGCGTCGGCGTTGCGCAGGCGGCCGGCCCAGGCGGCGCTCTCCGCGTAGTGGTTGTCGTACGTGGGCTGGCTGTCGATGATGTCCTGGACGGTGGCCTCGCCCGCGCGGACCCGGCCGAGGAGCCGGTAGTAGTCGAAGCGGCCCATGCCGGGCGTGAAGCCGACGAAGACGCTCGCGGTGTGGCCCGGGGAGGGCGCGAAGGCGTGCTTCACGCCCGCCGGGATCGACAGGAAGTCGCCGGCGGTGAGGGTCCTGACCTCGTCGTCGACCAGAACGTCGAGCCGCCCGGCGGTGACGTGGAAGAACTCGGTCGCCTTGGTGTGGAAGTGGACGGGGGCGCCGGCCGCGCCCTCGTCGAAGGTGGCGGTGTTGCAGGTGAGTTCGGCGGTGTCGGTCAGCAGGGTGATGACGCTGCCGGGGCCGTCGGTGATGGTCTCGGCGGTGGCGGCGCGGGTCAGGATCTCGTTCGTCATGACCATGAATCTACGCGGTCATGTGACCGGTGACAGGGGCCAATCCGAGCCAAGAAGTCCCGGTCAATTCCGGTCGGTGACCGGGTCGGTGACGGGGTCGATCGCGGGGGCGACGGTGGGGCGACGGCGGGTCGCCACACGCAAGTCCACGGCTAGCGCGGGGTGTTGGCGTCGGCCGTGAACGGGGCCCCGTGACCGGGCACGATCAGGTCCGCCGCGGCCAGCACCCGCTCCCGGGAGGCGCGCAGCACCGCGCGGTCCGGCGCCACCGGGTCGTCCGCGGGCCCCGTCGCGTGCCACCACAGGTCGCCGGCGAAGGCGACCACGCCGGAGTCCGTGCCCGCGAGCAGGGTGATGTCCTCGTGGCTGTGGCCCGGGGTGCGGATCAGGCGGAGCGACGGGGTGAGTTCGTGGCCTTCGGCGTCCCGGTTCGTCCACCGGTCTCCCCGGTACTCGACCTTGTGGTCGTGGACCAGGGCCCGTCCGAACAGGCCCGCGTTCATGGTGTTGTCCGGGTGGTGGTGGCTGAGCACCACGTCGGTGATGTCGTCGGGGCCGAGGCCCAGTTCGGCGAGCGGGGCGAGGATGTCGTCGTGGCTCGCCACCATGCCCGGGTCGAAGATCACGTGCCGTCCCGCGTCGTGTACGTAGGAGACGGTGGCGGCGACTCCGGGGCCGGTGGAGCCGACGTATCCGGTGGTCAGGACCTTGTACGCGGCGCTGCGGCCGAGCGGTGCGTCTGTCATGCCCCCATCCTTGCGAGCGGGCCGGGCCGGCACGAGTGGCACAACTGCCGCTGATCGCAGGATTGGTGCCACGACGGGGGCGCCCCGCGTGGCACACTGCGCGGATGTCCCCCTTCGCGACGGTGGCCGCGTACACCCCGCCCGGAGTCGGCATGCTCGCCGTCGGCATCGTCACCGAGGTCTTCGCCCGCCACGGCGCGTCGGCGCCCGGCTTCGACCTCGCCCTGTGCACCGACCGGCCCGGGCAGGTCCCCACCGACGTCGGCGTGCCGCTCACGCTCGCGCACGGCCTGGACCGGCTCGCCGAGGCCGACCTGGTGATCGCCCTGCCGTGGGCCGGTTTCCGCACGCCGCCCGCCCCTGCCGTGCTCGACGCCCTGTCGGCGGCGCACGAGCGCGGCGCCCTGGTCGCGGCCCACTGCGTCGGGGCCTTCGCACTCGCCGCCGCCGGACTGCTCGACGGGCGGCGGGCCACCACCCACTGGCGGTTCGCCGGACTGCTCGCCGACCGCCACCCGGAGGTCACCGTCGAACCCGACGCGCTCTACGTCGACGAGGGGCGCGTCGTGACGGGCGCGGGGGCCGCCGCGGGCTTCGACCTCTGCCTGCACCTGCTGAGGCGCGAGCACGGGGCCGCGATGGCCAACGCCGTGGCCCGGGACGTGGTGCTGCCCTCCCACCGCGAGGGCGGGCAGGCGCAGTACCTGGCCGCCCCCGTTCCCGAGGACTGCCGCGACGAGCGGCTCGCCGAGGTCCTCGCATGGGCCCGGGAGAACCTCCACGAGCCGCTTCCCGTCGCGGAACTGGCCCGGCGCGCCGTGATGAGCAAACGGTCCTTCGCCCGCCGTTTCACCGCTGCGACCGGCACCACCCCGCACGCCTGGCTGCGCGGCCTGCGGCTGAGCGGCGCCGAGGAGCTCCTGGAGACCACGGACCTGCCGGTCGAGGAGATCGCCCGCCGCGTCGGGTACGGGAGCGCGGCCGTCCTGCGCGAACAGTTCGTGCGCCGCCGGGGGGTGCCGCCCCGCTCCTACCGGCGCTCCTTCACCGCCACGCCGTGACGCCGGGGGCGGGCCGGGCCGCCGCGGTCACTTCCCGCCCCCGGTGGCCTTGCCGGCCTTCTCGGCTCTGGCGGCGGCCTTCATCTCCTGCTTGTGCGCCCGTACCTTCGCCAGGGACTCCGGCCCGGTGATGTCGGCCGCCGAGCGGTAGACGCCGGCCTGTCCGTAGCCGCCGGCCGCCTCGCGCCAGCCCTTGGGGCGCACGCCGAGCTGCTTGCCGAGCAGGGCCAGGAAGATCCGGGCCTTCTGCTCGCCGAACCCGGGCAGCTCCTTGAGCCGCCCCAGCAGCTCGCCGCCGGTCGGCACGCCGCGCCAGACGGCCTCCGCGTCCCCGTCGTAGTGCTCCACCAGGTACGCGCACAGCTGCTGCACCCGCTTCGCCATCGAGCCGGGGTAGCGGTGCACGGCCGGCTTCTCGGAGAGCAGCGCGGCGAAGGCCTCGGGGTCGGCGGCGGCGATGGCGTGCGCGTCCAGATCGTCCGCGCCCATCCGCCGGGCGATCGTGTACGGCCCGGAGAACGCCCACTCCATCGGCACCTGCTGGTCGAGCAGCATGCCGACGAGGGCGGCGAGCGGGCTGCGGCCGAGGAGCTCGTCGGCCTCCGGCTGCTGGGCCAGCCGCATCGTGATGTCCATGGCTCCAGCGTCCCGCGTGGCCGCGTTCCCCGCGCGGTCGCCGCACCGCGGACCTAGCGTGAGAACCGCGCAAAAACGGACGAAACGACACGGCGATACAGGAGTCGATCGATCATGGCTGAGTTCCCGGAAGGCGCTCCGTGCTGGGCGGACGCGATGTTCAAGGACGTGGAGGGCGCCAAGGCCTTCTACTCCGACGTGCTGGGCTGGACCTTCGGCGAGGCGGCCGGCGAGTACGGCAACTACACGCAGGCCTACTCCGACGGCAAGGCCGTGGCGGCCGTCGTCCCGCCGATGCCGGGCGCCGACGCCCCGTCGCAGTGGTGTCTGTACTTCGCCTCGCCCGACGCGGCGGCGACGGCGGAGAAGATCAAGGCGGCCGGCGGCGAGCTGATGATGGAGCCGATGCAGGTCGGCACCTTCGGCACGATGGCGATCGCGAAGGAGCCGAGCGGTGCGGTCTTCGGCGTGTGGCAGCCGGGCGAGCACAAGGGCTTCGAGAAGACCGGCGAGCCGGGCGCGTACGCCTGGGCGGAGGTCTTCACCCGCGACCCGGCCAAGGCGGACGGCTTCCTCCCGAAGGTCTTCCCGTACGGCGTCCAGAAGATGGAGATGGGCGACGACCCCGAGACGGCCGGGATGGACTTCAAGATCTTCAGCATCGGCGGCAAGGAGAACCCGGTCCTCGGCCGGATGGCCATGGGCGACGAGTTCCCGCCCGAGATCCCGCCGTACATCCAGGTCTACTTCGGGGTCCCGGACTGCGACGAGGCGGTGGCCAAGGCGAAGAAGCACGGCGGCACGCTCCACTTCGGCCCGATGGACAGCCCCTTCGGCCGCTTCGCCGCGCTGACCGACCAGCAGGGCGCGGCGTTCGCGGTGATCGACATGTCGAACACGACGGGCGACATGCCGAAGATGTCGGACGCGTAGCCGTTCCCCGAGGGGCGGCGCCGCCCATGCGCCGGCCCCGCCCCTCCGCGTGGAGCGGCGCCCGACCCGGTCGTCGTCCGGGTCCGGGTCATCGCCTTCGGGCTAGGTCGCCTCTGCGGGGTGCGTCCGGCAGCCCCTGCAGGTGCCGGGGGCCGGGGCGCGGAAGGCGCGGTCGCATGTCTCGCAGGTCTGGAAGGGGTCCGGCGGGACGAAGGGCGCCCTGCGGGCCAGGGGTGCCAGGAGGGGCGGGAGCTGGACCGCCAGGCGGTGGGCGATCAGGCCCGCCGGGTTGCGGGGGCGGTCCGGGAGGTTCGCGGTGAGCGCGCCGGTCACCGCCTGATGGGTCGCGCCGCGTTCCAGCCAGGCCTCGACGCCGCCCGCGAGGCGTTGGACGTCCCGGGCCCCGAGGAGCAGGCGGGGGTCGGCCCGGCGCAGCTCGGCGAGCAGCTCCTCGGCCAGCTGCCGCCGGGCCGGATTGCAGGCGTTCCGCGGTGCCGGTGCCGGTGCCTCCGGCGGCTTCGGGGTGCTCGCGGGCGTCCGGGCCTGTTGCACAGCCCCGACCCCCGCCCCCGGTACGGGCCCCGGCCCGACCCCCGCCCCCGGTACGGGCCCCGTTCCGGCTTCCGGTCCCGGTCCGGCTTCCGGCCCCGGCCTGGCTTCCGGTTCCGGTCCGGCCTCCGGTCCCGGCTTGGCCTCCGGTCCGGCCCCCGACCCCGGATCCGGCGGCGGGCCGGCTTCCGGTCCAGGCCCGGCTTCCGGTTCCGGTCCGGCCTCTGGCCCCGGCTTGGCCTCCGGCCTGGGTCCGGCCCCCGACCCCGGATCCCGCGGGCCGGCTTCCGGGGCGGGCTCAGCCCATGGCTCGGGGGCCGGGCCCGGTCGGGTGACGGGCTGCGGGGCGTTGCAGAACACCGTTCGGGTGACGATCCGCCCATCGGGGAGCTTCTCCTGGAGCCGCCGCAGGTACCCGTACGCCTCCAGCTCGCCCAGCGCCTTGCCGATCGCCTTCTCCCCGAGGGGCAGCTGCCTGGCCAGGGCTTTGATACCGACCGGGGTGGGGCGGGGCGCCCCCGGGGTGTGGGGGGCCGGGGCCCCCGCGGCCTTCTCCGCGGCGCCGTG
>NZ_JBHYVA010000185.1:0-12967 GCF_042750055.1 Streptomyces sp. NPDC059456 | reverse complement strand
CGCGGTTGCCGTTGACGGAGTCCGGCGTCCGGCTCGGGGAACAGGTCGATCCAGTGGCCGATGGTGCGCAGCCGGGCGTTGAGTTCTACGGCGGGCCGCCGGCACCGCCGCCACCGCCGGACAGCGCGTCGGTGGCACCTCCGCCGCCTCCGCCGGCGGCCGTGACGAGCCGGGAAGCCAGGTCCAGGGTTCCGGAGCGGACGTCCGACGCACCGCCACCGCCACCGCCGTACGCGGAGTCCGAGGACCCGCCGGTGCCACCGCCGTTGAAGCCACCGGTGCCCGGGGCGCTGTCCGTCCCGACCCCGCCCGCGCCGCCGACGTTGACCTGGAGCGTCTGGCCCGACATGACGGTCAGCGTGCCGGCGACCTCGCCGCCGGCGCCGCCGACGCCTCCGGGGTTGTCATTGCCGGCCGCCGCGCCCCCGGAAGCGCCCCGGGCGTCCACGGACAGCTGCGTCACCCCGCCGGGCACGGTGAACGTCTGCGCCGCCCCGGTGTAGTCGAACGTGCACACCACCTGGCTGCCGGTCTGCACGCAGCCCTGGGCGGCGGCAGGGCCCGCCAGGAGCGGCACCAGGGCCAGGGACATCCCCGTGGCCAGGCTTCCTGCCGCCAGCGCGCGAAGACGCGGCCGGGACCGGGGACGACGGGCGATGACAGGACCGTGTGGAACGGCCATGTGAGGTACCTCCTCGTTGCTGCCGCACCGCCGGCCGCAGAGGAAGAGCGGTCAGCGATCGCAGCCGCGGCCCGACGATGCATGTGCCGACAAGACCGCGGGCTCTACGACGGGCCCGCAGCACGGATCGTCACCACCGCCCCCGCGCGTCTCCCGGCGGCGCGCCCTTCGGTAGCTCGGTCGGTCGAACAAGTGCGTGCGGGCCGGTGAAGACTCGGCCGCCGTGCCGAAGGCGGTACCGCCGGCCAGGCTGACAGCCGGCCCACCGACCCACAGCGGAGCGGGACACCGCGGGGCGTCACGCGCGGTGACCGGCGCGGTCACCCGCGGCAGGGTCGTTCTCGTCGCGCAGCAACGCGAGGGCCTCGGCCACGGCCGGGGTGCGGGGTTCGCCGCCGTAGGCCTCGATGCCGTCCGCGATGTCATTGCGCACCTCGGATTCGGGATCGCGGAGCAGCCCGACGAGGGCGTTGCCGAACTCGCTGCTCCCGTCGTCGCCGACGATCAGTGCCGTGCCGGCCCTGCGCCGCACGCGCGGGTGCTCGTCCGCGGCGAGCGCCAGCAGGGCGTCCCTGGCCGCGCCCAGGGGAGTGCGCCTGGTGTTCCGGTCGAACACGAGGTCGGGTACCTCGGCCCGAACGCGTGGGCTCGGGTGACCGGCGTGCCGTAGTCCCACGGCCTCCAGTTCGGGGTGCTTCAGCTCGCCCAGGGCCGAGAGCACCTCGGCCAGGACGTGCGCGTCCGTCTCCTCGCCGCCCGTGGCCCAGGCCACGAGGACGTCCGCCGTCTCCTTCCCGAAGGGGATCCCCTGCCGGGACCGGATGTTCCGGTACGACTTCATCCGGTGGGAGTGGAAGACGGAGAGGACGAAGCGCCGTCGTACCGGTTCCGGATCTGCCGGTGGGCGGTCACCGCCTGGAACGTGTCGGCGTCGCGGCGAAGGGTGAGGGCCGACACGGCGAACTCCCGGTCGGCGTGATTGCGGCCGCCGTGCGCCGTGGCCCTGTCGACCAGCTCGTCCACGGGCGTCAGGATGCCGAATGCACACTCCAGTTGCGTGAGGACCGCCCCGTGCCCGGCACGGACCTCGTCGCGCACGGGGCCGAACTCCGCCGTTCTGTCGCGGAGGATCGCCTCAACGCCCCTCTGGTACCAGTGCCGGGCCAGCGTGAACAGTCGCTCTCGTTCGGCTTCGGGGAGCCGCAACGGGTCTTCCCCCAGCAGGACTTTGACCATCGCCGGCGAGCCACCGTCGACCGCCCTCAGGAGGGGGTCGTGCCGTCCGGCAGCGGTCGGTCCGGGTCCGCGCCGCCCCCGACCAGGGCTCCCGCGACGGCGGTGTCGTGGATGCCGAGCGCCAGGCACAGAACGGGCAGGCCGTCGTCCGTGACCGTGTCCGGAGCCGCTCCCGCCTCCAGCAGTACGCTCACGGCCTCCGCATCACCCTGCCGGACCGCCGCTACGAGTTCCCGCCCGGACCCCATCGCAGAACCACCCCCCGCCCTTCCCGACGCCGGCTGCCGCGGGACTGCCGCCGCATCATCAGCGAGATCACGGAAATCGGGAAGACCGGGAGGACTACCGGGGTCCTAAACCCGGATGCGGGTCGTTCAGGTGTTCTGGGATCATGTCCCGATGGCCCATCCTCTCGAACCCCTGGTCATCAGGCACACCCACCGCCTCCCCCTGCCTTCCGGCCCCGCCGGGCAAGGCGGCGCCGCGGCACGGCAGTTCGACGCCGCGCTGCTGTCCGTGGGTTTCAAGCTCTCCGGGGAGCTGCTGGAGCACCTGTCGGGCCTGGCCGAAGAGACCGTCCGCGACACCGCCGCGCGCACGCTGGACACGGTGCGCGCGATGGTCGGCGACCACGTCCGGCACAACGTCTACTTCGTGGACTTCCCGGCCAACGTGCCGGACACGCTCGAATTCTGGACGCACTGCATCCGCGAGGCGCTCGCCGACGACGCTTCGAGGGCGGGCGTCGTCGACCAGCTCCGGTCCGGTGTCGTCGACCTCCTCACCCTCCCGACGTACGGCACCTACCAGCACGCGTACGAGGAGATGCTCGCCGCGCACGACGAGCTGATCGCTGCCGCCGGCGACCGGATGACGGTCCTGCACGCGGGCGGCACCCCGGACGACGAGGTCACGGCCCTGTACCTGGCCCTGGCGGGCAGTGCCACGCCGTTGGGCGAGGAAGGCCTGCGCGACCTCGCCCTGCTCGCCGGGCACGGCGCCGACGGCCCTCAGCCGGAGGCGATCCCGGTCCGGGAGAACCGCGCCGTCGTCAACCGCGCCCGCCTGGACCGCGGCGTGGACCTGCTGCTGGACACCGTCACCGACGTCCTGCGCCTGGCCTGCGCCCTGTCGGACGGGGACGTGACCCTCGCCGAGCCGACCCGTTTCCGTTCGATGTCCCGGCCTGTGCGCCGTGCCCTCCTCGCCGGCCTCGACACGGTCGCCGCATCCCCCGCCAAGCTCGCCGACGTCGCTCCCCACCGTGAGGCGTTCAAGCGGCTCGGCGAGCGCCTCCACCCGCACGAGTACCCGCGCTGGCCGCACGCCGCCGGCGTGTTCGCCGTCGCCCGCGGCGAGAAGGAGGCCCGGACCCTCGACAGCCGCGTCGAGGAACTGCTCGGCGGCGGCGACGTCGCGGGCGCGGCGCGGCTGCTGGCCGGCGCCGCCCCGGGCAAACTGCTGCGCTCCCTCGACCGGCTGCTGCGCGTTTCCCCCGGTCAGCAGGAGCGCGACGCGGTCGCGGCCGCTGCCGAGGAGGCGGCCCCCCACGTCTCGGGCCGGGTCCTGCTGTCGGTACGGGAGCACTTCCACAACCGCATGCAGGAGGCGATGCAGCGCCGCTTCTTCGTCAACCGGGGCGGGCGCGCCTGGGTCGCCGCCGACACCCGTCCACCGGTGCCGGAACCCGACATCAAGCGGCTGGTCGCGGCGCTGGACGCGGAGACGCGGCGCCGGCTCCCGGATGCGGGACACCTGCTGGTCGACCCCGCGGTCCTCGACGTCGCGCTCCCGCTCAGCGGCAAGGCGACGGCCGCAGGGCTCGGTGTACTGCCCCGGGGGTCCCTCTTGCCCGTCGAAGGGGAGCTGCTGCGGTTCTTCGTCCACTGGCGGCAGGCGCAGCGCACCACGGACTTCGACCTGTCGGCGCTCGTACTGGACGGTTCGTACGAGACCGTGACCTGGCTGTCGTACACGGCCCTCCAGGACATCGAGGGCGAACACTCGGGTGACATCACGGAGGCTCCCGCGCCCGACGGCGCCTCGGAGTTCATCAACCTGCGGCTGGACGCCGTACGCGGCGACTTCATCGTCCCGCAGGTCAACATCTTCTCCGGGGAGGGGTTCGAGGAGGTCGCGGAGTCGTTCTTCGGGTTCATGGTGCGCGACGCCGAGCAGCGGGGCCGCCCCTTCGAGCCGCGTACGGTGCGCATGAAGTCCGAGATGCGGGGGACGGGCAGGGTCGCCCTGCCCCTGGTGTTCCTGCGCGGGGACGACGGCCGGTGGCGCGCAAAGTGGCTGCACCTCTACCTGAAGGGCACTCCCAGCGCCAACCGAGTCGAGGGGAACCGGGTGTCGGTCGCCACCCTGGTGCGAGGCATCGTCGAACGCGACCAGCTGACGGTACGGCACCTGGTCGGGCTGATGGCCGGCCGCGCCACGACCACGACGTGGTGGGACGGCAGCCGGGCCCGGGTGCCGGACGGCCCGGTCACGTACATCGGTCTGGAGCGCCCGGAAGGGCTGCACCCGCAATCGTTGATCATCACGCCCGGAAACCTGCGCGCGCTGATCCCGGCTTGACTGTTAGTGTTGACCACGGCGTGGCTTGGGGCGTACTTCATACACACCCATCCACTAAAATAGGCCCCCCGTTTCCCTCGCCGACCACGATTAGGCGGGCATGCCGTCAGGGCACCCCGGCTTCATCGCGTCGGGTCTGCCGATGCTGTTGCCGGAAGGCGAAGAGGAGCAGCAGGGCTCACTTCTTGCAGGGGAACGTCACCTGCTCGCTGCGGACGCTCTTCTTCTGGTCCGGCAGGTGGAGCGTGACGTACCCGGTCACCGCCTTGGCGTTTCTGGGTGCCGGCATGTCCACGACCTGAAGGTCGACTTTGGTGGAGGTGCCCGCGCCGAAGGCGAAGGATCCCGGGGAGACCCGGGTGCGGCTGGTGTTCACGGTCCAGTGGTAACGGACCGTGCCCGGGCCGGTCGCCGTGATCTTTCCGTCGAAGGCCATGGCCACGGGAGTGCCGTTGCACTCGACGGTCTCGCCCGGCTGCAGCAGGGTGACCACTTCGACCTTGGTGACCTTCACCGCCTGCTTGACCCCGCTCGTCCCCGAGCTTCCGGCCTGCGCCACGTGGGCGGGCGCGAGGGCCACCGAGGAGGCGAGGAGCGGGGCTGCCAAGAGCATGAGGTGTCGACGCCGCATGGTGCCGCCTTCCTGATGAGGAAAGCCCCCGATCTCGGTCCCAGGATATCGGCGCCCCGCCAGGGCGGCCCGGCAGCCGGAGGCCGACGCCGCGCGAGCGGTCTCGTACCGGTCGGTCAGGCGTTCCGTCGGGCGTTCCGTGCGGAGCGGGCGCCCAGGCCCCCCAGGAGCCCGCTGACCGAGGTGTCCACGATGTTCGGGGCATGGTCGGAGGGGATCATGCCCGTACTCAGCAGAACGGCGAGTCCGTGGACCGTCGCGAAGACGAGACGGGCCGCGTCCTGTGCGTCCAGCCCGTCGGCGAGCTCGCCCACGCGATGGGCTTCCTCGATCACCGCGTAGGGGACGGCGTACGCGGCACGTGCGGCACCCGGGGCCCCGAGGGTTTCCGCACCGTGCTTGCTCGCGTACATGAGCTCCACGAGCGGCATCCGCCCCTGCGCGTAGGTGATGTAGGTGTGGGCGATCGCCCGGAGCCTGTCCTCGAACGACGGTCCGGCAGCGGAGATCGCCTCCTCCAGACGCAGCGCGAGGGTATCGAACCCGCGCTGCGCCAGCGCGTCGAGCAGCGCCGCCCGGTCGGGGAAGTGCCGCCGCGGCGCGGTGTGGCTGACGCCGAGCCCACGGGAGAGCTCGCGCAGGGACAGGGCGGCGACGCCGTTCTCGATGACCGAGCGCTCCGCCTCCTCCAGTAGAGCCGTCCTCAGATTGCCGTGGTGATAGCCGCGCTCCTGCATGGCGGCCATCATACTCAAATGTTTCCAGCGGAAACTATGTGTCCATTGACAACATCGAGGGGTCTTGTCAGCCTGGAAGCATGAGCGCAACGAAGAGCACCCCCTGGACCGCCGCCGACCTCCCCTCCCTGACCGGACGGACCTTCATCGTCACCGGGGCCACCAGCGGCCTGGGCGCCGTCACCGCGAGGGAGCTGGCACGTGCCGGAGCGCACGTGGTCCTCGCCGTCCGCGACCCGGCCCGCGGCGAACGCCTCGCCGCCACCCTGACCGGCAGCACCGAGGTCCGTCCCCTCGACCTGGCCGACCTGTCCTCCGTCCGGGCGTTTGCCGGAGCCTGGGACCGCCCGCTGGACGTCCTGGTCAACAACGCGGGCGTCATGGCCATCCCCGAGTCGCGCACCGTCGACGGGTTCGAGATGCAGTTCGGCACCAACCACCTCGGGCCCTTCGCCCTGACGAACCTGCTGCTCCCGCACATCACCGACAGGATCGTCACGGTCGCCTCCAACGCCCACCGCAGAGCGGGCGTGGACATCGACTTCGACGACATCAACTCCGAACACGCCTACAGTCCCTGGCGCGCCTACCAGCAGTCCAAGCTGGCCAACCTGCTCTTCACGCGCGAGCTCCAGCGCCGTCTGGCCGCGGCCGGCTCCCCGGTCACCGCGCACGCCGTCCACCCCGGCTACGCTGCGACGAACCTCCAGGGACGCTCGGCCGGTGCGGCCCAGCGCCTGATACTGGCGGTCACCAACCGGCTGATGGCCCAGTCCGACGCCATGGGAGCCCTGCCGACCCTCTACGCCGCCACCCAGCCCCTGCCCGGTGACAGCTACACCGGCCCCGACGGCCGCGGCGAACTGCGCGGCCACCCCGGACCCGCCCGGCGCAGCCCCCAGGCGCAGGACGACCTGCGGGCCTCCCGGCTGTGGGACCTGTCCGAGCAACTCACCCAGGTCCGATTCACCGCCCCGACGCCGGGCCACGGACGCCCGTCATGACCGGGTGCGCCGGCTCGCCGCGTCGCCCGTCGCCACCGTCGGGCGGGAGCGGATCGACGCTGCACCGCTCCGCACACGTCCGTCACTCCCCGTGACGGCGGCGAGGCGTCCGGCGCCCGGGGGAGGGGGCGGACTGCCGGTCCGGAGCGGGACAATGGAGAAGGGGCCACGGTTCCGAGGTGATGGCGGTGCGCAACCGATTCCGGCCCGACCGGCAGCTGACCGCACGCATGGCGGTCACGATGTTCCTGCTGGGGCTGTTGTACGTGGCGTTCATCGCCGCGCTGATCGTACTGCTGAAGTCCACCGTGCTGGTGCTCGTCATCGCCGCCGCACTACTGGGCGCGCAGTACTGGTACTCGGACCGGATCGCCCTCTACGCCATGCGCGGCCGGCTCGTCACCTCCGAGGAACAGCCGGAACTGCACGGTGCCATCGACCGGCTCTGCGCCACCGCCGACATGCCCAAGCCGCAGGTCGCCGTCTCGCACATGGACCTGCCCAATGCGTTCGCCACCGGCCGCAACGCCGAGCACGCCGTCGTGTGCGTCACCTCCGGGCTGCAGCGCCGCCTGACCGCAGAGGAGCTCGAAGGCGTCCTCGCACACGAGCTGTCCCACATCGCGCACCGGGACGTCACGGTGATCACCATCGCCTCGTTCCTGGGCGTGATCGCCGGGCTCACCGTCAGGTTCGCCTTCTACTCCGAGCTGTTCGGCGGGCGCGGGCGCGACCAGAACACCGCCGTGGTCTTCATGGCCGTGATGGCCGTATCCGCTCTCGTCTACGCGGTCAGCTTCCTGCTGATCCGTACCCTCTCCCGCTACCGCGAGCTGGCAGCCGACCGTGCCGGCGCCATGCTCACGGGCAAGCCCTCCGCCCTCGCCTCCGCGCTGACCAAGGTCAGCGGGGACATCGCCCGCATCCCGACCGAGGACCTTCGCACCGCGCAGGCCTTCAACGCGTTCTTCTTCACCCCCGCCCGGGGCCCCGGCACGGTGATCGCCAACCTGTTCGCCACCCACCCCACCCTGGAACGGCGGCTCGACGCCCTCGCCGCGATCGCCGCCGAGCGCGGCGGGCCGGGCGGCGAGACGCCGTGAGAGGGAGCTGAATTCCATGGGGCTCTGGGATGTGCTGCTCGGGCGGTCGAAGCCGGTCGAGCCCGACCTGGACCGGCTCTTCGGCCTGCCCTCGGCCGCCCTCACCCTCCAGGCGGCCATCGCCTTCACTCCGACCGGAGCGGGATCGGTCTGCTTCGCGTCCATCGAAGGAGGGGCCTTCACGCAGATCCGGCAGGAGGTGGGGGCCCTGCTCGACGCCGACTCGGAGAGGGCCCGTGCACCAGTGGAGTTCAGCCGTGACACATACGGCTACTCGTGGATGCTCTCCCGCCGGGCCGCCGACGACCTGCCCGCGCTGGTGGGCGATCTGCACGCAGTGAACACCGCGTTGCAGGACAGCGGTTTCGGACCGCAACTCCTCTGCTCCCTCGTCTCCTTCCGTGACGCGGAGCTGCGCCCGCTCGCTCTGGTCTACCTCTACAAGCGGGGCACCTTCTATCCCTTCGCACCGCTCCCCGGACAACTGCGCGACAACGCCCTCGAGCTCCAGGCCAGGGCCGTGATCAAGGACGACCTGCGCATCGAGGAGGACTTGGGCCGCTGGTTCCCGCTGTGGGGAGCCCCCGGCCTGTGAAGGGCCGACCGCGTCCGCGACCGGCCCTCCGGGCCTTCCGGCAGCGCCCGGGGTTCAGACGCGATCCGGCGGACGGGAACCGACTGCTATTCGACGGTGATGTCCTCGTAGGTGATCGTCACCTGCTCCGTCGCGGGCCCGGACTCCGAAGCTCCCAGCGACGGCCCCTCCCAGCGCGACGCCCAGGCGTTGCTGAGGTGGATGCGGCGGACGGTCTGCTGCTTCGCGTCCTTCAGCGCGATGGTGATGTTCTGGCGCGCGGCATCGAGGTCGGCGTTGACGAGGGTGGACTTGATCCAGTCTGTGAACGCCGTGCTCTTGTCCATGCCGCGGGTGATCGTGATCTCACCGGTCTTGCGCGCCCCCGGCTGCTTGCGAACGAGCAGTTCACCGGTCGGTGAGACCTGTCGGACCTCCACCACGTCCTGCTCCAGCTGAAGTCCCGAAACGCTTTGGACGGTCTCGACCTGGAACTTGCCCAACTCGATGGCGAAGGTGCTGCTGAAGCCGTCACCGGTCAACACGATGTATGCCTCCACTGCTCATGGCTGAATGGCCGACGGTCATCTCCTCCGGCCCGCTGGCGTGTGCCCAACGCCATGAGCGCATGGGAGGTCACGTGATCCGCCGGACAGGCCCTGAGGGTCAGGCTCCAGTGGCGGCGTCGGCGCCCCGGAGCGTCGGCCGCTGTCAGATGATCAGGCGGGGGATCCGTCCGTGCGGGAGCCGGGGGCCGGCAGCCGGAACAGCCCCCTCAGCCTGTGCAGGGCTTCGGCATCGCCCGATGCGAAGGCCGCCCCGGTTTCGATCGCCTGGGCAAGGGTCTGGTGCTGCGCGGTGAGCCCGAGGAAGGTCTCGTCCGCCATCGTGATGGTCGCGTCCGGGTGCTGGGCCGGCCCGTGCAGTGTCTCGATCGTCCCGTCGTCGATCCGGGCGTGGAAGCTCTCGTCGCCGATGCGGAACTCGTAGACCGCGCGCAGTCCGGTGGCGGCGTCGGCGTCGAAACAGGCCCGCAGGCCGAGCACCGCCCAGCCGGCGTGGAAGGTCTCGGTCGCCCGCCGCTCGCCCATGGCCCACTTCAGGCCCCATCGGGCGAGTGCCAGGACCGCGGGGCCGAGTTCCTTCCCGGCCTCGGTGAGGGCGTAGGCCGGGGTGCGGGCGGGCGGCGGGAGGGTGACCTTGTGCGCCAGGCCCTCGTGCTCCAGGTGCTTGAGACGGGCGGACAGCAGCCCGGTCCCGAGGCCGCGCAGGCTGGCCTGAAGGTCACTGAACCGCTTGGGGCCCGTCAGGAGTTCGCGGATCAGCAGCAGCGTCCAGCGCTCACCCACCAGGTCGAGGGTCCGTGCGGTCGCGCAGTACTGGTCGTATGTTCGCTGGTCCACTGCGTCATTCTAGGGTTCGCCCTTCCGGCTCCCGCATGGGCGGATGTCCAGGAGCATGCGGGCGAGCCGCCTCGGATCGGTCAGCATCACGTCGTGCGGGCCGTCCAGCGGGAGCGTCCGGTACCCGGCTGCGGCGCCGAACCGGTCGAACGGGTAGGCCGCAGGCCGGCAGTGGATGGCGGTGCCGGGTATCCGGTCGACGGCGCCGGTCAGTCGTGTGGCCTCGGTGAAGGTCCGCAGCGGCTGGGGGAGCAGGCGCGAGGCCAGCCAGGCCGCGTCGTCGGGATCGACGATGCCGAAGGCTGCCGGGGGCGGGGCCGGGATCAGCCGTCCGTCGCCGTAGGCCCCTGCCGCCGCGCTGACCGCAGTGGCGAAGGCGTCCGGGGCCAGGCTGAACATGCTCGCCCCGTCCGTTCCGGCCCAGCCGTCGAGGAGGACGAGGTGGTCGACCGCGCGGGGCCGCACGTCCGCGGCCTCTCGGACCACCAGACCGGCATAGCTGTGACCGACCAGTACGAGTTCGTCCTCCTCGGGTGCGGCGTCGATGGCCTCGGCGACCGCGCCGGCGTGGTCGTGCAGTCCATGGTCCCCGGGCGCGCTCAGGTCGGGGACGAGCGTGCGCGCCCCGGCGGCACGGAGGACGGGGGCGACGCGATCCCAGGCCCATGGCCCGTGCCAGGCGCCGTGCACGAGTACGAACGTGACCATCTTTCCTCCGAGTTGTCGTGAGAGCCCGATCCTAGACTCTTGACTTCCTGTTTTTGAAGTAGAAACTTCTAAATCAAGTAGCCAACTACGACAGGGAGTTCACGATGGGAAGCCCGCTCTACACCGCGCAGGCGCATGTCACAGGGGGTCGCAACGGCCGCGGGCGGACGGCCGACGGCCGGCTCGATCTGGATCTGAGGCAGCCCGAGGAGCTGGGCGGCGACGGTGCGGGCGCCAACCCGGAGCAGCTCTTCGCCATCGGGTACGCCGCTTGTTTCGGCACGACGCTGGAGCTGGTCGGCCGCCGCGCGAATCTGAGGTCGGACGAGGCGGAGATCCGGTCGTCCGTTTCGCTGTGGCCGAGTGGCGGCGGCTTCAAGCTCAGCGCCGAGCTGCGGATCTCATTGCCGTCGATCGCCACTGAGCAGGCGGTCGAACTGGTCAGGACCGCCCACCGGATCTGCCCGTACTCCCGGCCCCGCGAGCGGTCGTGGACATCCTGGACCGGGCGGTGCAGCTGTACGAGGCGGGCGGCGTCGGCCAGGACTTCCCGCTGGCCGAACTGTGTGCGGCGGTGCGGACGTTCCGCCTGGCGGACGGCCCGGACGAGGTCCGTCAGCGCTCGCCGGCCCACCGGGAACTGGAGCAGTCCCGCGAGGGGGTGGGAATTTCCGGAGGGGATTTTCGCGCCTGAATCCCGGATTCCGGCGCGGCGACACCCCCACCAATACGGTGGCCTGCATCACTTTTCCAGCCCATGCGGAATCTCCTGTTCCAATATGTCGAGTCTGTCGACTTCGTAAATGTGATGTTGGGTTGCGCACCCCGAGATCGGTTACGATCGGCTCCGGAAGTGGGGGGCTTCCAGGGGTGATGGGCTCATGACGAGCGCATCTCCCCATTCCGAACGTGCCTTCACATCCGATTTGCAGCTGTTTCCGGCAGGCTGGAACCGATGACTGGGACGTGAGGAAGGCGCGCAATGCAACGGCAATGAAGCCGGTCGCGGAAGACGGCCCCGATTACGCCGTCGATGACTCCGGCCGCCGGAGCGCCGCCCTGGAGATCCGAACCTGCAGTTCGTCGCAATTCGCCGCCTGACCGGTCTCATGTACCGCAGCGGCCCATTCCACGTGCACTGAGCCCTCGCGCCACTCCCCGTGACTCCGTCGGCCCAGGGGCCGACCCGCGCCTGGCATGCGCGTGGACGTCCGCGCCTGCCACACCCAACCTTCGAAGGAAGAAGCATGTCCGTACTCCGTCCGCGCGTCGCGCGGATGACCGGCTTGTCGGCCGCCGCCGCCGTGATGGCGGTGGGCCTGATGCCAGCCGCCCCAGCCCTCGCGGTGACCGGCCCCGAAGCCGCCGCCGGCAAGTACCCGTACGCGGTGCAGCTGACCACCGGGGACGAGACCAACTCCCGGGCGTGCACCGGGTCGCTGGTCAACCACTTCTGGGTCCTGACCGCCGCGAGCTGCTTCGCAGACACGCCAGGCACCTCGGTCCCGGCGGGCAAGCCCGCGTCGAAGACCACGGCGAAGCTCGCCAACGGCCAGATGTTAGACGTCACCGAGATCGTCCCGCGCGATGACCGCGACACGGCTCTCGTGAGGCTGGCCACGGCCGTGACCGGGATCAAGCCCGCCGTCCTCGCCGCGTCTTCCCCCGCCGCGGACAGCGAGCTGACCGCGGCCGGGTTTGGCCGCACCAAAACCGATTGGGTGACCGACAAGCTCCACACGGGCACCTTCACGGTCAACTCGTCCACCGCCACCACCCTGGCCGTCACGGGCAAGGGCACGGATGCCCTCTGCAAGGGTGACACCGGCGGCCCACTCCTCAATGCCGCGGGGCAGATCGTCGGCGTCAATTCCCGCTCTTGGCAGGGCGGCTGCTTCGGCACTTCGCCCACCGAATCGCGCACAGGGGCCGTCTCCACCCGCACCGACGACCTCGTCGGCTGGATCGCGGCCAACTCGCCCGATGCTCTGGGTACTGCCACCGACTTCAACGGTGACGGCAAGACCGACATCGCCCTCACCGGCGCCACCGGCTGGGACTGCCTGCCCGTCGCCGCCTCCCAGGGCGGCGGAAACTTCGACGTCACCTGCGGCAACCCCGGCGGCGCCTGGGGCTTCTGGGCCTCCACCGCCAACGTCAAGGCCGTGCGGGGCGACTTCAACGGTGACGGCAAGTCCGACATCGCGCTGACCGGCGGCAAGGACTGGGACTGCCTGCCGGTGGCGACGTCCAAGGGTGACGGCAAGTTCGACGTTACCTGTGGGGCGCCTGGGCTGAGTTGGGGC
>NZ_JBHYVA010000184.1:0-13033 GCF_042750055.1 Streptomyces sp. NPDC059456 | reverse complement strand
TGGTCGGGGGGGGGGTGTTCGCGGTGGCGGCCGCGCCTTCGGCGATGGCCGCCCCGACCTCCGCCACCCGCTCGGCCTCCTCGGCCGCGAAGCGTTCGCGGTCGAGGGCCTCGGCGATCTCCTCGTCCTGGGTCATCAGCAGGTCCAGGTTGGAGTCGCCCATCTCGAAGACGCCCATGTCCAGGTACGCCTTCTGCAGCCGCTCGCCCCACAGGCCGATGTCCTTCACGCACGGCACGATCCGGCTGAACAGCAGCTTGCGGAACAGGTGCAGGAACTCGGACTGCTCGGTGAACTGCTCGGCCTCCTTGCGCGGGATGCCGAAGTTCTCCAGCACCTCCACCCCGCGCAGCCGGTCCCGCATCAGGTAACAGCCCTCGATGACGAACTCCTCGCGCTCGCGCAGCTCGGCGTCCGTCAACTGCCTGTAGTAGTCGCGCAGGGCCATCCGCCCGAACGCCACGTGCCGGGCCTCGTCCTGCATCACGTACGCCAGGATCTGCTTGGGCAGCGGCTTGTCGGTCGTGTCGCGGATCATCCCGAAGGCGGCCAGCGCCAGCCCCTCGATGAGCACCTGCATGCCCAGGTACGGCATGTCCCAGCGGGAGTCGCGCAGGGTGTCGCCGAGCAGCCCCTGGAGGCTGTCGTTGATCGGGTAGAGCATCCCGACCTTCTCGTGCAGGAACCGTCCGAAGACCTCGGCGTGCCGGGCCTCGTCCATCGTCTGGGTGGCGGAGTAGAACTTCGCGTCCAGGTCCGGCACCGACTCCACGATGCGCGCCGCGCACACCATCGCGCCCTGCTCCCCGTGCAGGAACTGGCTGAAGTTCCACGCGGTGTAGTGCCGGCGCAGCTCGCCCTTGTCCTTCTCGGTGAGTTTGGCCCAGTGGCGGGTGCCGTACAGCGTGAGCGCCTCGTCCGGGGTGCCGAGCGGGTTGTACGGGTCCACCTCCAGCTCCCAGTCGATGCGCTTGGCGCCGTCCCACTGCTTGTCCTTGCCCTTCTGGTACAGGGCGAGGAGCCGCTCGCGGCCTTCGTCGTACTCCCAGCTGAAGCGGGCCGCGCCGGAGGCCGGAACCTGCCAGACGTCCGCGCCCGGGTCCTTGGTGTAGAGCTCGTGCGTCGACACTGACGCCCCCTCGGCTCGTGTACTTCCGTACAGGACTGGATGGTTGGCAGCGTCACACGTTGGTAGACGCGGGGTCAACAAGTCGTGCGCAGGGGATTGACGGGCTTGCTGACAAGCAGTCTCATAACAGGAGACCGCAGCAATGCCCTCCCACTCACCCCCGGAACCGGGCGAGGTGCCCCCGCCATGACGACCACCACCGACCGCGCCGACGGCACGGATCACCGAATCCTCCAGGACGCCCTCGGCCTCCTCAAGGACCGCGAGCAGATCGCCGCGCGGCTGCTGGAGTCCTCGGCCAAGCACTCCTTCGACCCCGACAGGGAACTCGACTGGGACGCCCCGACGGTCGACGGCAAGTACTACTGGCCCCCCGAGCTGCTCTCCCTCTACGACACCCCGCTGTGGAAGAAGATGGGCGAGGAACAGCGCATCGACCTCTCCCGCCACGAGGCGGCGGCGCTCGGCTCGCTCGGCATCTGGTTCGAGATCATCCTGATGCAACTGCTCGTCCGGCACATCTACGACAAGTCCCTGACCAGCAATCACGTCCGCTACGCCCTCACCGAGATAGCCGACGAGTGCCGCCACTCGATGATGTTTGCCCGCATGATCCAGAAGGCCGGCGCCCCCGCCTACCCGGTCTCCCGGGTCAACCACAACCTCGCCCGCATCCTCAAGACCGTCTCCACCACCCCGGGTTCCTTCGCCTGCACCCTGCTCGGCGAGGAGATCCTCGACTGGATGCAGCGGCTCACCTTCCCCGACGAGCGCATCCAGCCGCTGGTGCGCGGGGTCACCCGCATCCACGTCATCGAAGAGGCCCGGCACGTCCGGTACGCCCGCGAGGAACTGCGCCGGCAGATGCTGACCGCCCCGCGCTGGGAGCAGGAGCTGACCCGCATCAGCTGCGGCGAGGCCGCCCGCGTCTTCTCCCTGGCCTTCGTCAACCCCCAGGTCTACGAGAACATCGGCCTCGACCGGCGCGAAGCCGTCGCCCAGGTCAAGGCGAGCGGCCACCGGCGCGAGGTCATGCAGACGGGCGCCAAGCGGCTCACGGACTTCCTCGACGACATCGGCATGATGCGCGGAGTCGGCCGCAGGCTCTGGAAGAGCTCCGGACTCCTCGCCTGAACCGGCTGTTTCGGGGCTACCCTGCGGGCATGACGACCGTACGCGCGTACCGCAGGCTGAGCGTCGAGGAGCGGCGGGCCCAGCTCCTCGACGCCGCCTTGTCGCTGTTCGCGCACCGGGCCCCGGAAGAGGTCTCCCTCGACGACGTCGCCGAGGCGGCGGGCGTCTCGCGGCCGCTGGTCTACCGCTACTTCCCCGGAGGCAAGCAGCAGCTCTACGAGGCCGCCCTGCGCTCGGCGGCCGACCTGCTGGAGCAGTGCTTCGCCGAACCGCAGGCCGGCCCGCTCACCCGGCGCCTGTCCCGGGCCCTGGACCGCTACCTGGCCTTCGTGGACGAGCACGACGCCGGCTTCTCTGCGCTCCTGCAGGGCGGCAGCGTCGTCGAGACCTCCCGGACGACGGCGACGGTGGACGGCATCCGCCGGGCCGCGGCCCAGCAGATCCTCTACCACCTGGCCGTCCCGTCCCCCGGCCCGCGGCTGCGGATGATGGTCCGCACCTGGATCACGGCCGTCGAGGCGGCCTCCCTGATCTGGATCGACGAGGGCAAGCAGCCGGAGGTCACCGTGCTGCGCGACTGGCTGGTCGACCAGTTCATAGCCCTCCTGACGGCGACGGCCGCCACCGACCCGGAGACCGCCGCCGCGGCGCGGGCGGCGCTGGCCCTGGAACCGGCGGACGGCCCCGTCGGCGTACTGGCCCGGCGCGTGATCCCCGTGGTCTCCGAGGCCGCCCACCTGCTGTGACACTGGTGGGGTGAGAAGCGAACCCACCCCCTTCGAGGGCGGCCCGATGGACGGCCGGGTCCTGGCGATCCTGCTCGGCCCGACCGGGCACCCGCCGAAGTGGTACGAGATCCCGGTCCCCTCGGCCGACGGCGGCCCCGCCACGGTCCTGCTGTACGAGCGGGTCCCGGCCGGCTACAGCAAGCGGCTGCACCTCCAGAAGGGCTGGAAGTACACCTACACCCCGTCCGGCCGCAGGCCCCGCCTGCGCTGGCCCTGGACCAAGCCGACCCCGCCCCCGGCCTGACCCGGGAACCGGGCCCGCGGCACACGGCCGCGGCGGCAACGGCTACGGCAACGGCTGCGACCGCGGCAACGGCTGCGACCGCGGCCGGGGCTACGGCCGGGGCGGGGGCGGCGGCTCCGGAAGGGTCAGGACGGCCAGTGCGCCCCCGCCCTCCGCGGCCCGGAACTCCAGCCGCGCGCCGATGACCTCGGCCTGCCCGACCGCGATCGTCAGCCCCAGCCCGTGCCCCTTGCCGGTCCCCACGCCCCCGGTCCGGAAGCGCTGCGGGCCGTGAGCCCTCAGGTACTCCGGAAACCCGTCCCCGTGGTCCCGTACCGTCACCACCGGCCCGTCCACCGTCAGCACCACCGGCGGGCGGCCGTGCTTGTGGGCATTGGCCACCAGATTGCCCAGCACCCGCTCCAGCCGGCGCCGGTCCGTCTCCACGTGCGCGTCCCGGACGATCTCCACCTGCGTCTGCGTCCCGGACGCCCGGACCACCCGCAGCGCGAGACGGCCCAGCTGGTGCAGGTCCGTCTCCACCACCTCGCGCCCCGAGTCCAGCCGCGAGATCTCCAGCAGGTCCTCCGTCAGCCCGCGCATCGTGCGCACCCGCTCCTGCACCAGCTGCGTCGCCCGTCCCTCCGGCAGCAGCTCCGACGCCGCCTGCAGGCCCGTCAGCGGGGTGCGCAGCTCGTGCGCGACGTCCGCCGTGAACCGCCGCTCGCTCAGCAGCTTGGCCTGCAGGGTCCCGGCCATGGTGTCCAGGGCCCCGGCCACCGTCGCCACCTCGTCCTGGTGCCGGGACGGGTCCTTCGTCCGCGGATCGTCCACGCGCGCGTCCAGATCGCCCTGCGTGATCCGCCGGGCCACCGTCGCCGTCTGGTGCAGCCTGCGCGTCACCCGGGTCACCGCGAACGCGCCCACCAGCAGCGTCCCGCCGATGGCCAGCACCGACGACCCGATGATCGCGTTGTCCAGGCCGGTGATCGTCCGGGCGCTCTGGGCGTAGTCGACGGCCGTGGCCAGCGCCTTGCCGTCGGCGGGGGCCGCCGCCCACATCGTCGGCCGGTCCTCGTACTCGGCCACCATCGTCCCGCGGTGCCCGGACACCGCCAGCGCCCGCAGCGCCGGGGGAAGCCCCGGCGGATCGATGCCCGCGCCGGGCGGCAGCGGATCGCCGGCCTCGTATTCGAGGGTCACGTCGCGCAGCTTCTCCAACGCCTTGTCGCGAGCCGCCGCAACGGTCTGGCGGGTCACCTCCACGTGCACCAGCGCGCCGAGCACGGCCGCCAGCGAGCAGCACATCACGACGATGAAGCACCCCGACTTCCACGTCAGGGTGGCCGTCCACGCGGGCAGCCGCTTCAGGACGCCCCTCACGGCGTGGCCCCGGAGGACGGCCCGGAGGTCTGCGGCGGCTGCGCCGGCGAGGACGGGCTCTGGGCCGGCCCCGGCAGCCGGACGATCTGCTCGCGCGTCGGCAGCATGGTGCGCTGCTTCTCGTCCCACGACCACGCGGTGATCAGCTCGTAGCCCGGATTGCCGCTCGGCATGCGCAGGATCACGTCCCGTCCCGCCAGCTCGACGGCGACGAGGGTCTGCGTGGTCGCCATGATCCGGTTGAGGCGCCCGTCCGGGTCGGCGGTGTAGGCGCGCACGGACATCATCCGGTCCGGCATCTCGATGCCGACGACGAGCTCGTCGCGGCCGTTGCCCGTCAGGTCCCGGTAGTACGGGGCCAGCACCGGGCAGTCCTTCGGCGACTGCCCCGGCTTCCCGCACGCCTCGACCGCGGCGACGGTCTCCGCGGGCATCCCGTCGGGCCCGACGTCGGCGCCGGGGTGGGCCCGCAGCTCCGCCTGGACGAGCGCCAGCGGATCGACCTCGTGCACGTTCTGGCCGTGGACGGGAGCAAGCCCCGGCACGTACTCCGGCGGCGCGCCCCCCGGCTCGGCGGGCGGTACGGAAGCGCCCTTGCGCTCCGGCCACAGGTGTACGGGACCGCTCGCGGTCGGGGTCGGACCGGCGCCCACCAGGCCTCCGGTGTCGCCGCAGCCCGCGAGCAGGGGCAACGCCGTCAGGCAGAGCAGGGCGGGCAGCGTGCGCACAGCCGACCGCACCTCCTCTCCACGGCACGACACCGCGTCGTGCACACCAACCTTATGCGGAGATATGCCCGTTTTCCTCGAGGGGGTCCGGAGGAGGTCCCGGACGGAGGTCCCGGGGGAGGCCCGGCGGATCAGCCCTCGGTGCGGCCGCGACGCAGCATCGCGAAGCCGAGCCCGGCGGCGCCCGCCGCCGCGATGCCGCCGCCCGCGGCGAGCAGCAGCACGCCGTCCCCCGGCCCGTCGGCCAGCGTGTCCAGCGTGCCGCCGGCGACCGTGCGGGCGTGCGCCGCCGAGGCCCGGACGACCCTGCCGTCCCGGGTCCCGGTCTTGTACCCGTCGCCGGCGGGCGTACCGGTGCGGTCGGCCCCGTCGGCCCCGTCGGCCCCGTCGCCCGGCCCGCCGGCCCAGGAGGACAGCCGGCCGTCGGGCTGGAGCGCCGCGTGCAGCGGGCCCGCTCCGCCGAAGCCCGTGACGCCGTCACGGCTGGTCAGGGTGGCCGCCTTGGTGCCGTCGGCGGCCAGGATGTCGGCCTGGTAGCCGCCCGCGGCGACCCGGTAGACGTTCGCCCTCGACACCCCGTCCGCGAGGGCGAGGCTCTTGACCAGGGTCCGGGGCACTCCGGCGGAACGCGCGGCCGACGCGGCGGGCACCCCGTCCGCGAGGGCGGCCGCGGCGGGCAGCGCGAGGAGGGTTCCGGCGCAGACGGTCACTGCGGCGGCTCGTACCAGAGTGCTGCGGCTGACGGTGCTCACGGGAGATCCTTCGGTCCGGTCCAGGTGCCACAAACCTAGGAACCCGCTGTTGCAGCACGGTGATGGGCTTGTAACAGGCACCCGGCGGAGTCCCGTAGAAGCTGTTACACATCCGAGGGATTGCCGCGGGGCCGCAGGGCTGCTCCCATGTACGGCGGGGGGTGAGGTCCATGCGGGGACTCAAGGTGCTGCCGAGCGGGCGCCCGGGCCGCGGCCGGCTCTACGTCAACCTGCCGGACGGACAGGCGGTGGCCTGGTACGACCGGCAGACCAACCGGATCAGCGTGCTCGCCGACCAGCACCGCGATGCGGTCCTGGCGGCGCTGCGCCCGTACCTGGCCGGCCCGTACACGGTCGGCCCGCCGCCGGTGCCCACACCGGCCGACCTGCGCAGACTCGCCCTGCCACCGGACGAGGACCTGGCCCCGAACCGGCCGGGCGAGGACCTGCTGGGCGAGCTCGAACACGGTGCGGCCGGCACCCGGGCCCGGCACCGGCTGCGCCAGGACCTGACCGCGCACCAGCGCATGGGCGACCTGCTGGACTCCCTCGAACCGGACGGCTGGCGGGTCCTGCACGGCATTCCGCTCCCTGGCCTCGGCCGATTCGACCACCTGCTGATGGGCCCGGCGGGCATCTTCGGCATCCGTACGGTCCCCGGGCGCCGGCAGCGCGCGGCCGTCGGCGACCTGCTGCTCGCGGTGGGCCGCGCCGAGCCGCGCCCGGACCCGCGCTGGATCCGCCGCGCCGCCGCCGCGGCCACCCGGGCCCTTGCCGCCCCCGTCCTGCCGGCCCTGGCGCTGGTCGACGCCTCCCGCGTCGAAGTGGCCCCGACGGTCCGCGACATACGGATCCTCGAACCGGCCACGGCCGCGGCGCACCTCGCGGCGGCCCCGGTCACCCTCAAACCCCCGGACGTGGAAGCCCTGTTCACCCAGGCCCGCGACGCCCGCACCTGGCTCCCGCCGCTCCCGCACCGCCGCTCCCGCTCGCGGTCCTTCACGGTCCGCAAGCCCGGCAGCGGCCGCTGAAGCCCGTCCCGGTCCCGGATCAGGCCGGGCCCGCGGGCCGCAGTGCGCGCGGGCCCTTGCCCAGGCGGCGGTGCAGCAGGGCCCGCAGGGCGCCCGGGCTCTCGTAGCCGACCCTGCGGGCGACCGCCGCCAGTGGCAGGCCGGTGGTGCGCAGCAGGTGCTCGGCCTGCTCCACCCGCAGGTCCTGCACCAGCCGGATCGGCGGGCAGCCGAGCGTACGGGCGACCGTGCGCTGCAGGGTGCGTTCGCTGACCCCGAGATCGCGGGCCGCCCCGGCGATGGACAGCGGCTCCGCGATGCGCGCCCGGACCCACTGCTCGAACGCGGCCACCAGCGGATCGTGGCGGGCCAGGGCGCTCGGGATGGCGTACGCGGCCTGCGAGGCCCGGTCGTCGACCACGAGGTAGTGCCGCACCAGGTCGGCGAGGGCGGGGCTGCGCATGCCCACGATCGCCAGCGCGAGGTCGAGGTGGCCGAACGCGGCACCGGCGGTGGTGATCCCGTCCGAGGTGGTGACCATCCGCGTCTCGTCCACGGTGACCTTGCGGTAGCGGTCCCGGAAGACCGGGGCGAGCCACCAGCTGGTGGTGGCCCGGCGGCCGTCGAGCACCCCGGACTCGGCGAGCAGGAACGTTCCGGTGCAGGACGTGGCGAGCGGGGTGCGGCGTTCACGGGCCTCGGCGAGCAGCCGGCGCGCGGTGCGGTGCCCGGCGCAGGACACCGCCTCCACCAGCGCCTCGGGGCGGCGCTCCATGAGGGCGGGCACGACGAGGAGATCGGCGTCCTCGGCGGTGCGGGCGGGCTCGGTGTCGATCCGGTGGCCCAGGCCGGTGCGGACCGTGCGCCGGACGCCGACCGTGCGGATGTCGAAGGCGGGCGGCGGGGCTCCGGGCAGCCGGCCGCGCAGGGCGTTGGCCGTGTGCAGGACGTCGAGGACGGCCGAGACGCCGGAGTCGAACACCCCGTCGAGGACCAGGACGGCGGTTTTCACCGGCTCACCCTAGCGGGCGCAAGAGGAGGGGGCGAGTGTCGGAATCGGTGTGCACGGTGCCGGATCCGTCACTCCCGCGGCGGGCGGGCCGCGCCTAGGGTCAGGTCATGACCACGACCCGGACCACCCCGTACGCCGCCTCGGCCGGCACCGACCGCTCCCGCACCCACACCTGGCACTCGCGGCCCGAACCCACCCCGGAGATCCTGGGCATGAGCGGGCTCGAGGTCCTGCAGGCGTGCCTCAAGGGCGCCCTTCCCGAGGCCTCGATCATGAGCACCCTCGGCTTCCGGCTGGCGCAGGCCGAGGAGGGCTTCGTGGTCTTCGAGGGGGATCCGGGCGACCACCTCCTCAACCCGATGGGCACGGTGCACGGCGGGTTCCTGGCCACGCTCCTCGACTCGGCGCTCGGCTCGGCCGTGATGACCCGCCTCCCGGCGGCCACGACGTACACGACCGTGCAGCTGGGCGTGCACATGATCCGTCCGGTACTGGCGCACACGCCCACGCTGCGGTGCGAGGGGACGGCCCTGCACGTCGGGCGGACCACCGCCACGGCCGAGGCGCGGGTGGTCGGCGCCGAGGACGGAAAGCTGTACGCGCACGGCACGACCACGTGCGTGATCCTGCGGCCCTAGGGGGCCGGCCGGTCAGGCCGAGGCCTGTTTGCGCGGAGCCGGTTTCTTCGTCGCGGCGGCGGTCTTCTTCGCCGAGGCCGCCTTCGACGTGGACTTGGCGGTGGACTTCGAGGCCGTCGACCTGGCCGTGGTGGACCTGGCCGAAGTCGACTTGGCCGACGCGGTCTTCTTCGTGCCGGAGGCCGCCGTCTTCTTCGTCGCGGCCGTGGACTTCTTCCCGCCCACCGACTTCGGTGCGGCCGCCGCCGTCTTCGGTGCGGCCGCCTTGCGCCGGATCGGGGTGACCTCGGCCTCCGGCCCCGCCTCCCCGCGCGAGGCCTTCGCCGCCCGCACGCTGTTCTCCAGAGCCGCCATCAGGTCGATGACCTTGCCGCCGGCCGGTTCGGCCTCCGCCTGCGCCGGGGGCTCGAACGCACCCTCCGACTTGGCCGTGATCATCGCCTCCACGGCCTCCCGGTACTCGTCCGTCAGCGAGGCCATCTCCACCTCGCCCAGCGTCGCCATCAGGGCGTCCGCCAGGTCCAGCTCGGCCTCCCGCACCGACACCTTCCCCTCCGGAGCGACCCCTTCCGGCACCCGGATCTCGTCCGGCCAGAGCAGCCCGTGCATCGCGATCACGTCGTCGACGACCCGCAGCATGCCCAGCCGTTCCCGCCCCCGCAGCGCGTACTTGGCGATCGCGACCCGCCGGCTCCGCTTCAGTGCCTCCCGCAGCAGCGTGTACGGCTTCGCCGCCGTCGGCCCGTTCGCCGCGAGGTAGTACGCCGCGTCCATCTGGAGCGGGTCGATCTCGTCCGCCGGTACGAAGGACACGATCTCGATCGTCTTCGCCGTGGCGATCGGCAGCTGCGCCAGGTCCTCGTCCGTGATCGGGATGATCGATCCGTCCGCCTCCTCGTACCCCTTGCCGATCTCGCCGGCCGGCACCTCCTCGCCGTCCAGCTCGCACACCTTGCGGTAGCGGATGCGCCCGCCGTCGCCCAGGTGGATCTGGCGAAAGGAGATCGAGTGGCTCTCGGTGGCGTTCACCAGCTTGATCGGGATGCTGACCAAGCCGAAGGAGATCGCCCCGTTCCAGATGGATCGCACGGTTCCTCCCGTTTCATGGCAGTCTCATCGTATGACGCCGATCACGATGGTGGAGGGGCGTCGCATCCCGCTCAGCAATCTCGACAAGGTCCTGTACCCCGGGACCGGCTTCACCAAGGGCGAGGTGCTGCACTACTACGCCACCGTCGCGGATGCGCTGCTGGCCCACGTCCACGACCGGCCGGTGTCGTTCCTGCGCTACCCCGACGGCCCGGACGGCCAGCTGTTCTTCACCAAGAACCCGCCGCCCGGCACACCCGCCTGGGTGAAGACCACCCCGGTGCCCCGATCCGAGGACCTTTCCGTCGAGCAGGTGGTCGTCGCGGACCTGCCCTCCCTCATGTGGGCCGCCAACCTCGTCGTCGAGTTCCACACCCCCCAGTGGCCGGCGGGCAGCCCGGCCGTCGCCGACCGGCTGATCCTCGACCTCGACCCCGGCGCGCCCGCCTCCGTCGTCGAGTGCTGCGCCGTCGCGCTGTGGCTGCGCGAGCGCCTCGCCGCCGACGGCCTGGAGGCGTACGCGAAGACCTCCGGCTCCAAGGGCATGCACCTGGCCGTGCCCCTGGAGCCGACCCCGTCCGACCTCGTGTCGGCCTACGCGAAGGGTCTCGCCCAGGAGGCCGAGCGCGCGCTCCCCGGCCTCGCCCTGCACCGCATGGCCAAGGCCCTGCGGCCCGGCAAGGTCTTCGTCGACCACAGCCAGAACGCCGCCGCCAAGACCACCGCGGCCGCCTACACGCTGCGCGCGCGGGCCCGGCCCACGGTCTCCGCCCCCGTCTCCTGGGAGGAGGTCGCCGCCTGCCGCACCCCCTCCGGCCTGGTCTTCCTCGCCGACGACATCCCGCCCCGGCTCGCCCGCGACGGGGACCTCTTCGGCCCGCTGACCGACCCCGGCCGGGCCCGCCCGCTGCCCGCAGTCCCCGGGGTCCGGCCGTGATCCGCGTCGCCCTCGCCGCCGCCGTACGCACCCTGCCGCGCGGGGCGGGCCTCGCGTACGAGCCGAAGTTCGACGGCCACCGCCTGGTCGTCGTGCGCACCGCCGAGGACGTGGTGCTGCAGGCGCGCTCCGGCCGCATCGTCACCGCCGCCTTCCCCGACCTGGCGGCCGCGGCCCGGCAGTTGCCCGCCGGGACCGTCCTCGACGGCGAGGTGGTGGTCTGGCACGGCGGCCGCACCGAATTCGCCCTCGTCCAGCGGCGGGCCGCGGCCACGGCGGCCCGGGCCGCCGTGCTCGCCCAGAGCCTGCCGGCCTCGTACGCGGCGTTCGACGTGCTGGAACTGGCCGGGCTGGACCTGCGCGGCCGCACCTACGAGCGGCGCCGGACGCTCCTGGTCGACCTGCTGCTGCCGCTGGGCCCGCCGCTGCAGCCCGTCCCGATGACGACCGACCCGGAACTGGCCGCCACCTGGTACGAGACCCTGCCCGCCAGCGGGATCGAGGGCCTCGTCGTCAAACGGCTGGACCAGAGCTACCCGGCGGGCCGGCGCGGCTGGCAGAAGCTGCGGCACACGGAGGTGCGGGACGCGGCGGTCGTCGGCTACACCGGCACCCCGCGGCGCCCCCTCGCGCTGGTCCTGGTCCTGCCGGTCGGGGACGAGACCCCGCTGGTGTCCAGCCCGTTGACCGCCGCGCTGCGGGCGGACGTGGCGACGGCGGTGGCGGAGGCAGGGGCGGAGGCGGTGGAGGCCGCGGGCGAAACCCCGGCCCGGACCGGGAAGGGCCCGGGTGCGCAGGGCGGGGGCAAGGTCACCGCGATCGGGCTCGGGGAGGTCCCGTACCGGGTGCTGGACCCGCCGTTGACCGCGGAGGTCCGGTACGCCTCGACCCGGCACCCGCCGCCGGAGGTGCTCAGGCTGCGGACGGAACTCTGACCTGCGCCAGGGGGCGGCGCAGGTCAGAGGGGTCCGGACGGACGGGGGGTCAGGCGTTCCCGCTCGGTTTGAACACGGGCGGCTCGCCCCTCGGAGGCTGCTGCGGCCCCGGGTACGACGGCGGGTTGCGGTACCCGGCCTCCCGCTCGGACCGGGCCTCCTCCTGATGACTGTGGCGCGTGGACCCGAAGTTCCCGTAGCCCTGCATCTCGTGCGGGCGCAGCCCGCCCTCCGGGATCTCCACCGCCTCGCGTTCCTCGCGGACCTCGTAGACCGCTCCGCCGTCCGGCAGGTGCGGCTGGCTCTCGGCGGTCGGCGGCGGCGGCTCCTTGGCCCGGACCCGCTGGCCGAGCTTGAACCCGGCGAGCAGGAAGCCGGCCACGGCGATCCCGACGATCAGGAACCACGCGATGTGGGTCAGGGTCGCGTCCAGACTCAGGGTCATTTCCATACGTACTATTTTCCCCGATAAGGGCTGTTTCATCGTGGAGTCGGGAAGGCCTACCGACCGGCCGGCACATGACTACCGGGGCGAATCCAGGGCAGGCGCCGGGACGAGCGCCCCGAAGGGAGCCTGAAAATGCCCCGCGGATCTTCACCCAAACGAGAACGCCAGTACGAGCACATCAAGGAGAGCGCCGAAGCGCGCGGCGTGCCCGAGAAGCGGGCCGAGGAGATCGCCGCCCGGACCGTCAACAAGGAACGGGCCCGGGCCGGCGAATCCGAGACCGCGAGCAGGCTGTCGCTGGAGGACATGTCCTCCGGGCGGCGCGGCGGCCTGCACTCCCACACGGGTGCGCAGGGGCCGACGTACGAGCAGCTCTACGCGGAGGCCAGGCGCCGGGGCATCCGCGGCCGCTCCGACATGAACAAGACGCAGCTCAGGCGGGCACTCGGCGGCGACTAGGCGCCGCACGAGCTCTCAGCGCAGCGGTCCGTCGGAGTCCCGCAGGGCCCGGACCTCGTGGCCCCCGAGCACGGCCAGGATCTCGGCGCAGATGGCCAGCGCCGTCTCCGGCGGCGTGCGGGCCCCGAGGTCCAGCCCGATCGGCCCGTGCACCCGCGCCAGGTCCGCCTCGGACACCCCGGAGGCCAGCAGTCCCTCGCGCCGGCGCGCCGTGGTCTTGCGGGAGCCGAGGGCGCCCACGTACGGGATGCCGAGCGCGAGCGCGGTGCGCACGGTCGGCACGTCGAACTCCGGATCGTGGCTCAGCATCACCAGGCAGGCGGCGTCCCGGCGCGCCGCCAGCTGCTTCCCGGCCTCTGCGACGGAGC
>NZ_JBHYVA010000183.1:0-13065 GCF_042750055.1 Streptomyces sp. NPDC059456 | reverse complement strand
TCTACCCCCGCGCCCCCGCACCCCCCGATCGAATGGGGTATCGTGGGCTGGGAGATGTGTATCAGAGACAGGGCCGCGTCCTGCCGCTCGGCCAGTTCGAGGACCCGGAAGAAGCTCCCGGCGGCGGGCAGCCCCGGGCCCCGGACCCGCAGCACGGAGCCGGCCGGCGGGGTGCGCCCCTCGGGCAGGGCCAGGTCCCGGCCGGTCGCGGCGGCCGCGAACTGCCCGCTTGCGGTGAACTCCCAGCGCACCGTGAGCCGTCCGCCCCAGCTCCCCTCGTCGCGGGCGAGCAGCCCGATCGTGCAGGGCGCTCCGCGGCCGGGGTCGGCGCCGGGTGCGTCCGCGCGGGCCAGCGTGATCCGGTGCAGGGCGCGGGCCTGCTCGGCGTCGGGGTGCGGGGCGCGGGGCAGCGGCGCCACCCGCAGCACGTGCGCCCGGACCCCGCCCTGGGCGAAGAAGGCCCGTACCGCGTACGGGAGCAGGCCGGGCCCCTCGAAGCCGCCGAAGTGGCTCCGGTAGTCGCTCCAGCGGTCGAGGGCGACGGGTTCGTCGACGGGCCCGCGGGGTGCCACGCCGACGAATCCGGCGATGTCCAGGCGTTCCGGCCGCGCGGAGGGCGGCGGCCGCCGGGCGTCCCGCAGGACTCCGGGCGCCCCGAGACGCAGTCCGGCGGGGGTCACAGGGACTGGAAGTCGATGCGTTCGGCGACGAGGTGGAGTTCCTCCATCGCGACCTCTCCGCCGCCCTTGCCCGTGAGGGTGGGGCCGACCCACTTCTTGGGCTGGGCGGCGCGCAGCACCCAGGCGCAGACGGGCCGGCGTCCCTCGTCGTGGAGGGTGACGGTGACGGTGCGGGCGTCGTAGGCGCCCTCGCGGGTGGCTTTGATCCAGTTGAAGAGCCGCAGGTCGCCGATGATGCCGCGTTTGAGGGTGACGTCGTTCGTCGTATTGGTGTTGGCGATCTTGCGGACGTGGTTCTCGGGGTCGTTGCCGTTGCGGTATTCGGAGAACTTCACCTCGTTCCCCGCTCCGCTGAAGTCGGAGAAGCCACCTGCGATCTGGTCCTCGCCGCCGGTGTCGCCGAGCTTGACGAGGAAGTTGAAGGCTCCGTACGGGTTGTTGCGCGTGGCCATGGGTTCTCTCCCTGTGTCGGCGCGGGCGTCAGCTGCGCTGCGCGTCGGCCGTGAACTGTCCGATGCGGAACACGACGAACTCGGCGGGGTAGGTGGGCGCCACGCCGATCAGGCAGATCAGCCGTCCGTTGTCGAGGTCGTTCTGGGTCATGGTGGTGCGGTCGCAGCGGACGAAGAAGGCCTCCTCGGGCTTGGTGCCGAGCAGGGCCCCGGTCCGCCAGACGGAGATCAGGTAGTCCTCGACGGTCTGCCGGACGGAGGCCCACAGCCGCTCGTTGTTCGGCTCGAACACCGCCCACTGGGTGGACTTGTCGAGGGAATGCTCCAGCTGGATGAACAGCCGGCGCACGTTGACGTACTTCCACTCCGGGTCCGAGCTCATCGTCCGGGCGCCCCACACGCGCCGGGCCCGCCCCTCGAAGAAGCGCAGGGCGTTGACGCCCTCGGGGTTCAGGACGGACTGCCGGTCGTAGGTCACGTTGGAGGTGAAGTCGGTGATGCCGAGGAGGACTTCGTTGGCGGGAGCCTTGTGGACCCCGCGCTCGACGTCGCTGCGGGCGTAGACGCCGGCGACGTATCCGCAGGGCGGTACGTCGAGGACCGGCGACGGTGCTCCCGGGTCGGGGCGCCGGCTCGGGTCGGTGATCCGCACCCACGGGTAGTAGAGGGCGGCGTAGCTGGTGTCGAACTGGGCGCGGAAGCGGCGCACTTCGGAGATCGAGCTGTCGCGCGGCGGGTCGACGATCGCCATCCGGTAGCGCAGCCGTTCGCAGTGTCCGATGAGGAGGTCCACCGCGGTCTTCTGCGCGTCGCCGGTCAGCGTCACGGTGTCGGGGGCGGCGACGATGGCGATGTCGTCGATCTCGGCGAGCGCGCCGAGCCCGCGGGCGGGGTCGGCGAGGCTGTCCGGGTTGGCCTCCTTGCCGGCCAGGTCCTGCGCCGTCAGGTCCAGTCCGTCGCCGCCGCGGGTCAGGTGGGCTCCGGGCTGTGCGAGGGTGAGCAGCGCGGCGAGCCGGACGCCGGGGGCCGGCGGGGGCGCTCCCGCGGCGGGCTTGACCGTGTCCAGCCAGACGAGGGAGAACTCGTCGGCCGGATCGGCGGCCTGGAGCACGTTGCCCACCGAGCGGGGGTGCCGGTCGTCGAGCTCCAGCTCGTTGTAGACGTCGATGCGGTCGCCCAGGCGCACGGTGACGGCGAGGGTCAGGTGGAAGGCGGCGAATCCGGCCGCGACGGGATCGAAGTCCTGCCCCTTGAGGTACCCGAGGACTCCGTCGGCGCGGCGGACGACCGTCTTGACCCGGTCGGGCACCGGCGGGGTGCCGTCGGGCAGGGAGGGTACGTTGCCGCCGGCCAGCGGGACGACCTCCACGGCGGCGCCCTCCTGCACGCCGGTGAGCCGGAGCGTGCCGTCGCTCCCGGCGATCAGGATGTTCTTGCCGCGGCGGAAGGTCACCGCGACGGAGATCCCGGCGCCCGCCGAACCCGGCCAGCGGGCCCGCCAGTACAGCAGCGGGGTGCCCTGGGCGGGGACGGGCAGGGAGGCGAAGTTGGCGTCGACGGCGGTGGGCGCGTCCTCGGCTGCGCCGGTGCGGACGAAGGGGAAGACCCGGGACACGTAGAGCCGGCGGCCGCCGTTGGCGAAGAAGGCCCGTGCGGCGAGGGCGAGCAGGCAGTCTTCGTCGCCGATCCGCAGTCCGCCGAAGGCCCGTTCGTACTCGGTGAAGCTGGTGACGAGCACGGGGCCGGGCAGCACGGTGGGACCGCCGGGCAGGGTGTACGGCACGGGTCCGTACGCGGTGCGCCCCGCCATCCCGAACGTGCTGGTCGGCACGGACTCGATGGACCGTGAGCGGAAGCTGGTCTCCTCGACGTAGACGCCGGGGGTCAGGTACTCGGGCATGTACGGGTCTCCTCCGTCACGGGTCGGGCGGGGTGTGGGGCAGGTCGGCGGCGTGGACCACCCGGCCGACGGTGAGGGTGCGGACGGTGTCCGCGGCGGCGGTGCGGTACCCGGCGGGGCGGGCGGTGCCGCGCAGCACCTCGTTGTCGAGGTCCTGCGGGCGGGGCGGGCTGGCGCTGCGGGCGAGCGGTTCGGCGACGAGGCCGGCCAGCGGATCGGCGGACGGGGCGGAGGACGGACCGGCGGGAGCGGGCGGCGGCGGGTCGGGGGCGTGGGTGCGCAGCGCGACGGGGAACCGGGACGGCGCCGGGTACGGGAGCACGCCGACCCCGTCGATCAGCAGCAGCACCTGCCCGTGCTCGTCGCCGTGGGCCCAGCCGAGGGGGACCCCGCCGGGTCCGAAGGCGTCGACGCGCGGCCAGCGCACGGGGGTGGCGGCGGCGTCCGGGCGGGTCACGCGCAGCCGCAGCCCGGTCGTGCCCTCGGGGACGGGGTAGCCGGGGCCGGGCAGCAGCCAGGGGATCAACAGGCGGGATTCGGCGGGGATGTGGGGTGCGGTGGGGGGCCGTTCGTCGGCCCCGGAGAGTTCGGCGGGGGTCCACAGCGGCACGGTGAACCGACGCGGTATCCAGCGCCGGGCGGGGTCGTCGACGCGTACGGTGACGGCGGCGGGCAGAGCCCCCGCGGCGGTGTGGCGCAGCACGAAGCCGGTGGCGCCGTGCCCTTCGAGCGGCCTGGCCGGGTCGGGCGCCTGCCGGCGGCGGCCCGGTACGGGGGCGCTCTCCCAGCCGACGCGCAGGCCCGGCCCGGCGGCGGCGCGGTTCCTGGCGTCGAGCGGCCGGACGGCCAGCGCGAGCCGGTGCAGTACGTCGACGGCGCCGGCCTCCACCGTGATCCGCCGGTCGGGACGGGCGCCGGCCGGCCCGGGCAGGGCGTCCGCGGGCGTCATCGGGCCGGCTCCGGCGAGGAGCCCGCGGCGACGACGGTGACCTCGCCCGGGGCGGGCCCGGCCGCCCCGTCGATCCGGATGACGCGGGCGAGGTACGGCAGGCAGAGCCGGTAGTCGGTGGTCATCGCCTGGAAGGCTTCGCTCATGGAGTCCATGGCGAGTTCGTCGGGGACGACCTGCACGCAGTCCCCGGCGAGCCAGCCCCCGCTCGGATCGAGCAGGGGCCCGGTGAGCAGGCCTTCGCCCTCCAGGATCCGGGCGACGAGCCCCAGCCATTCGAGTTCCGCCTCCACGGACTGGTCCCAGGCGGCGATCATCAGGTGCATCCGCAGCGGCAGCCGGGGCAGCCCGTCCTGAGCGGCCATCGCGGCCAGCGCGGGCCGGGTCTCGCGGTCGATGCTCAGCCGGTAGCAGTAGACGGACACGGCGGGGTTGCGGATCAGGGAGCCGGGCGTTTCGACCTTGTCGAAGTCGACGGGCCCGGCCAGGACGGCCTCCGGGCGGCGCCCCGGTGGGGGGATCTCCTCGGCGAAGCGCCGGTTGAGCAGCGCGACGACGCTGCGCCCCACGGCGGCGAGTGCCCGGTATCCAGCCATGGGCCGATGCTGCGGCTCCTCCCGTCACGGAGGCGTTGCGCGAGCGGACGGCGTGCGCCCGACGGCGGTGCCCGGGCCGTGGTGCCCGGGCCGCGATGGCCGGGCCGCGGTACCGGGCCGCGATGGCCGGGCGACGGGCCGGTGACACCGCCCGGCCCACACTCGGGTGCGCCTGCCCCCTCACCCAGGAGCCCACCATGAGCAGCACCGCGCACCACTCCCCGGCCGGCACCGGCACGGGCGGCTGCGACCCCGGAGCGATCGACGCGCTCGCCTGCATCGCCGCGGGCATCCAGCGCCGGGCCGAGGTCACCCAGGAACACCTGCCGCAACTGCGGGATTTCCAGGAGAAGTTCAACAGCGCCCGGACCGAGTACACCAAGGCCCGGCTGGCCGCGGGGACCGACCTGGACGAGGCGGCGGCGACCCTCGCCGAGGTCCGCGAGCAGATCCGCTGCCGGGTCACGCACGAGCAGCGCCACTGTCTGCAGCAGGCCGTCGACGAGGTCTTCGAGGACATCCGCAGGTGCGCGGGCGGCCGGGGCTGCTGCGTGGACGACTGCGGGTGCGCCTTCGACGACACGGTCGGCCGGGAGGACACGGTCGCCACGCTCGCCGCGCGCATCGCCCGGTACACGGCGGACACCCTGAAGGCCGCGGCCTGCTTCACCGATCTGGACGGCGAGCTGACGGCGCTGCCCGAACGCGCGGCGAAGATCAAGACGGACGCGGCCCAGCTGCTGGCGGACGTCTGCGACACGGCGCTGGGCAAGGACGTCGTACGCCTCTACGCACGCCTGCTGGTGCTGCTGCGCCGCATCGCGGAGGCCTGGCGGGGCTTCGCCACGGTCTCCGCGTTCGTCGACTGCCTGTGCAAGGCGCTGCTGTGCGTGCTCAGGGGCTGGCAGGCGATCGCCGTGCTGGAGGGCGCCCGCGCCGAGCTGCTGTGCAAGGAGGAGACGCGCAGGAAGGCCTGCGAGCGCAAGCAGAAGGAGACCGTCGAGGAGGTGATGGCGGAGTACGCGCGGCTGTGCCCCCCGTGCAGCGCGCAGGCCGACGGGACCGGGGAGGAGGACCCGCACGAGGAGCCGCCCTCCGACTTCGAGGGTGCGGCCTGACCCCCGGCCCCTCCTCCCGGACCGCCGGGCCGGGCTACTGCCAGTCGTCCCAGGGCGGGTCCGCGTCCTCGAAGTCGAAGGGCGGCTCCTCCTCGGCGTACGGGGCCGGGGGCTCCGGCGGTGCCGCCTGTGCCGTCGCCGCCGGGGCCGCCGGGGCTGCCGGGGCTACCGGGGCCGCCGTCGCCGCCGTCGCCGCCGCCGGGGGCTCGGGAGTGCCGGTCCCGGCCAGGGTGGCCAGGATCCCCTCGGCGTACTTGGCGAGCTTCGCCTCGCCGACGCCACTGATGGTGCCCAGTTCCCCGGCCGTGCCGGGCAGCCGGGTCGCGATCTCCCGCAGCGTCGCGTCGTGGAAGACCACGTACGCCGGCACGCCCTGCTCCTTCGCGGTCGCGCCCCGCCAGGCGCGCAGGGCCTCGAAGACCGGCACGGCCGCCGCCGGCAGGTCGACCGGGACCCGCCCGGCCTTCCCGGAGCCCGAACCGGAGGACTTGCGGGCCGCCGCGGCCGGCGCCGCCTCCTTGCGCATCGGGACGCTGCGGCGCCCGCCCAGCACCTCGCCGCTGGCGTCCGTGAGCACCAGCGTCCCGTAGTCGCCCTCGACCGCCAGCAGCCCCGAGGCCAGCAGCTGCCGGACGACCCCGCGCCATTCCGGGGTGCTCAGATCGGTCCCGATCCCGAAGACCGACAGCGCGTCGTGGTCGAACTGGATGACCTTGGCCGTCTTCTTGCCCTGGAGGATGTCGATGATCTGGCCGGCGCCGAACTTCTGCCGGCGCTCCTTGGCCAGCCGCCACACCGTGGACATCAGCTTCTGCGCCGCGACCGTGCCGTCCCAGGACTCGGCCGGGGTCAGACAGGTGTCGCAGTTCCCGCAGGGCCCGGCGGCCGCCTGACCGAAGTACGCCAGCAGCCGCACCCGGCGGCAGTCCACCGTCTCGCACAGCGCGAGCATCGCGTCGAGGTGCCCGCCCAGGGAGCGGCGGTGCGCCTCGTCGCCCTCGGAGCCCTCGATCATCTTGCGCTGCTGCACCACGTCCTGGAGGCCGTACGCGAGCCAGGCCGTGGCGGGTTCGCCGTCGCGCCCGGCGCGGCCGGTCTCCTGGTAGTAGCCCTCGACGGACTTGGGCAGGTCCAGGTGCGCCACGAAGCGGACGTCCGGCTTGTCGATGCCCATGCCGAACGCGATCGTGGCCACCACCACGATCCCGTCCTCCCTCAGGAAGCGCGCCTGGTTCGCGGCGCGCGTGCGGGCGTCCATGCCCGCGTGGTACGCGACGGCGTCGATGCCGTGCTCCACCAGGAACGCCGCGGTCTTCTCCACGGACGCCCGCGAGAGGCAGTAGACGACGCCCGCGTCCCCGTCGTGCTCGGTCCGGATCAGCTCCAGCAGCTGCCGCGTGGGGTTGTTCTTCGGGGCGATCCGGTACTGGATGTTGGGCCGGTCGAAGCTGGCCACGAAGTGCCGGGCGTCACCCTCCGCCAGGCCCAGCCGGGCGGCGATCTCGGCGTGCGTCGCCTCGGTGGCCGTCGCGGTCAGCGCGATCCGCGGCACCGTGGGCCAGCGCTCGTGCAGCATGGACAGCGCGAGGTAGTCGGGCCGGAAGTCGTGGCCCCACTGGGCGACGCAGTGCGCCTCGTCGATCGCGAAGAGCGACACCCTCCCCCGGTCGAGCAGCCGCTGCGTGCCCTCGGTGCGCAGCCGCTCCGGGGCCAGGTACAGCAGGTCCAGCTCACCGGCGAGGAAGGCCTGCTCGACGGCCTGCCGCTCGTACGGGTCCTGCGTCGAGTTCAGGAACCCGGCCCGCACCCCGAGCGCGGTCAGCGCGTCCACCTGGTCCTGCATGAGCGCGATCAGCGGCGAGATCACCACGCCCGTGCCTTCTCTGACCAGCGCCGGGATCTGGTAGCAGAGCGATTTGCCGCCACCGGTCGGCATCAGCACCAGCGCATCGCCGCCGCCGGCCACGTGCTCGATGATCTGCTGCTGCTCGCCGCGGAAGGAGTCGTATCCGAAGACGCGGTGCAGCACCTCCAGGGCATCGGGGGTTTCGGTGGGGGCGTCGACGAGGCTCATCCCAGAAGCCTATCGACCCCCACCGACACCCCCGTCCACTTCCGCCGGATCCCGCCCCGGCCCCGGGCTACCCCAGCGCCTCCTCGAAGACCGCGTACGCCTGCTCGTCGAAGAGGACGAAACGGACCTCCTCCACCGGCGCCGCCGCGGCCGCGCGGACCGTTTCCACCGCGATGCGGGCGCCGTCGTCCATCGGCCAGCCGAAGATGCCCGTGGAGACCGCCGGGAAGGCGACCGTACGGGCGCCCAGCCCGGCCGCGACGCGCAGGGACTCGCGGTAGCAGGAGGCCAGCAGTGCGGAGCGGTCCTCGTCCCGCGACCAGACCGGGCCCACCGTGTGGATCACCCAGCGGGCCGGGAGCCGGCCCGCGGTCGTGGCCACGGCCCGGCCCGTCGGCAGGCCCTTGCCGTAGTGGGACGCGCGCAGCGCCCGGCAGGCCTCCAGGATCTCGGGACCGCCGCGCCGGTGGATGGCGCCGTCCACTCCCCCGCCGCCGAGCAGCGAGGAGTTCGCCGCGTTGACGATGGCGTCCGCGTGCTCGGCGGTGATGTCCCCACGGACGAGGGTGATGCGCACCATCAGCGGGCCTTTCGCAGGTGGCGCCAGACCGCCTTGGCCGCGTTGTGGCCGGACATGCCGTGGACGCCGGGACCGGGCGGGGTGGCGGAGGAGCAGAGGAAGACGGCCGGGTGGGCCGTCGTGTACGGGGACAGGGTCGGCTTCGGGCGCAGCAGCAGCTGGAGCCCGGAGGCGGCGCCGCAGGCGATGTCGCCGCCGACGTAGTTGGGGTTGCGGGCGGCCAGTTCCGGCGGGCCGGCGGTGGCGCGGGCCAGCACCAGGTCGCGGAAGCCGGGCGCGAAGCGTTCGATCTGCCGCTCGACGGCGTCGGTGAGGTTGCCGCGCCACCCGGCGGGGACGTGCCCGTACGCCCAGAAGACGTGCTTGCCCTCGGGTGCCCGGCCGGGGTCGGCCAGGCTGGGCTGGGCGGTGATCAGGAAGGGGGTGCGGGGGGCGCGGCCGCCCGTGGCCAGCTGGAGGGCGGCGTCGATGTCGCGGGCGCGCGGGCCGATCTGGACGGTGCCGGCCCGGCGGGGCGCCTCGGCGGTCCAGGGGACGGGTCCGGACAGGGCGTAGTCGAGCTTGAACGCGGCGGCGCCGTACTTGTAGCCGTCGTACGCGCGTCCCAGGCGGGCGATCCGGGCCAGCGCGGTCGGCGAGGTGTCGAAGACGTACGCCCGGGCCGGCGGCAGGTCGTCGAGGCGTTTGACCTCGAAGCCGGTGTGGACCGCGCCGCCGAGGTCGCGCAGGTACGCGGCGAGGGCGTCGGAGATCGACTGCGAGCCGCCGCGCGGCATGGGCCAGCCGCCGGCGTGCGCGGCGAGGGCGAAGACGAGGCCGACGGCGCTCGTGCCGATCCCGCCGAGGGGGGCGATGACGTGCGCGACGAGCCCGGCGAACAGGGCCCGGGCCCGCTCCTCGTGGAAGCGGTTCAGCAGCCAGGTGGACGGCGGCAGTCCGGCGAGCCCGAAGCGGGCCAGGGTGAGGGGGTCGCGGGGCAGGGCGGTCGACGGCAGGGACATGAAGTCCCGGGCCAGGGTGTCCCATTTGCCGAGGAACGGTTCGACGAGGCGGCGGTAGGTGCCCGCGTCGCGCGGGCCGAGGGAGGCCGCCGTCTCGGAGACGGAGCGGGAGAGCACGGCGGCCGTGCCGTCGTCGAAGGGGTGGGCCATGGGCAGCGGGGCGTGCAGCCATTCCAGCCCGTACCGCTTCAGCGGCATGGTGGCGAACACCGGCGAGCCGGCGCCCAGCGGGTGGACGGCCGAGCAGGGGTCGTGCCGGAAACCGGGGAGGGTGAGCTCCTCGGTGCGCGCCCCGCCGCCGACCGTCTCCGCGGCCTCGAACACGGCCACCGAGAAGCCGCGCCGGGCCAGCTCCACGGCGGCCGTCAGCCCGTTGGGCCCCGCCCCCACCACGACCGCATCGAGAATCGACGGCACCTTGAGACTCCTTCGTCCGGTGGCGGCTGCCCTCCCAGGATATTCGGCCCGTCCACACGGGCCCCGGGCCGTGCCCGTCAGGCGCCGCGCAGCAGGTCGCGGATCCGCAGGGCGGTGGCCTCGTCGCGGCCCACGGCGAAGGGCAGCGCGTTGTCCCGGTCGATGCGGAAGGGGACTCCGGCGACGGTGCTCTGTGCCCCGCCCGCCTCGGCGACGAGCAGCAGGCCGGCCGCGTGGTCCCAGGCCGAGGGCCAGGTGAAGGCGAGGCCGTCCATCTCGCCGCGGGCCACCTTCAGGTACTCCAGGCCGGCGGAGCCGCAGGGCCGGGCCGCGACCCCGGGCACCTCGAGCCGGGCCAGGGTCCGCTTGTCCGCTTCGGAGGTGTACAGCGGGTGGGCCATGGCGACCCGCAGCTCGGCGCCGGGCTGCGGGGAACCGCTGTGGATCCGCTCGCCGTTGACGTACGCGCCCTGCCCGCGCACGGCGGTGGCCAGCTCGTCCAGCGCCGGGGCGAAGGTCCAGGAGGCGAGGATCTCCCCGCGGTGGGCCAGGGCGACCAGGGTGCAGAAGGCGGGGTCGCCGGCGACGAACTGGCGGGTGCCGTCCACCGGGTCGACGATCCACACCGGCGCGTCGGCGCGCAGCGCGCCGTACACGGCCGGGTCGGCGTGCACGGCCTCCTCGCCGACGACGGCGGAGCCGGGCAGCAGGTGCGTCAGGGAGGCCGTGAGGTGCTCTTCGGCCTTGCGGTCGGCGACGGTCACGAGATCGTGCGGACCGCTCTTCTGATCCACCTCGTGCTCGGCGAGCTGCCGGAATCTCGGCATGATCTCCACCGCCGCGGCCTTGCGGACCGCTTCTTCCACCGCGGACAGGTCTTGGGCCAGGAACTCTTCGATCATGCCCCCATCACACCACGCCCGGCTGACAAACCCCACCGCCCGTCGTGTCCGGCGGCCGACCTCCGGGTGGACTGCGGGTGCCGCCGGTCAGCGGGCGGGATGCCGGCGGATCATGAGGGCCGTGTACAGGAGGAAGGACGAGGCCACGCCGACCGCCCAGCCGTAGTCGGCGAGAGGCTTCAGGAAGGGGATCAGGCCCTCCTCGGGGAAGGGGCCCTGGCCGGGGGCCGAGTGGGAGCCGCCGATGGCCAGGACGCCGCCGACCACGAAGGCCGCCACCGCACTGATGTTCCAGCCGCCCGTGTACCAGTACGGGCCGCCCTCCCGGTACAGGTCGGGCAGTGACAGCCGGGTGCGCCGCACGACCCAGTAGTCCGCGATGAGGATGCCGGCGACCGTGCCGAGCAGGCCGCCGACCAGGCCGAGCCAGGTGAAGATGTACAGCTCGGGGGTGGAGGTCAGCTTCCACGGCATGATCAGGACGCCGACGACGCCCGTGATCAGTGCGCCCCGGCGGAAGTCGATCCGGCGGGGGGCCAGGTTGGCCAGGTCGTAGGCCGGGGAGACGACGTTGGCCGCGATGTTCACCGAGATCGTCGCGACGAGCACCGTGACCAGGGCGTAGAGCAGCCCGAAGACGCTGTCGGTCTTGGAGACGAGCTCCACCGGGTCCCAGATCGGGGCGCCGTACACCGCTTCCGACCCGGAGGTGACGAACACCGACAGCAGCGCGAACAGGGTCATCGTGGTCGGCAGCCCGAGCGTCTGTCCGAGGATCTGGCTGCGCTGGCCGGCGCCGAAGCGGGTGAAGTCGGGCATGTTGAGCGAGAGGGTGGACCAGAAGGCGATCATGCCCATGAGCGACGGGAAGAAGACCGGCCAGAAGTCCTCGCCCCAGCCGAGCTTGGACGGCTGGTCGAGCAGCTCGCCGAAGCCGCCCGCTTTGAACCCGATCCACACCAGCAGGGCCAGCGCGCCGACGATGACGAACGGCGCGGCCCAGTTCTCGAAGCGCCGCAGGGCCTCCATCCCCCGGTAGATGATGGCGAGTTCGAGGGCCCAGAAGAGGACGAAGCACAGCCACAGCGGCCAGGGCTGGCCGGCGATCTTCGCGGCGTCCTCCCAGCCGCCGAAGATCTTGCCGAGCAGGACGAAGATCCCGGACCCGCCGATCCAGGTCTGGATCCCGAACCAGCAGCAGGCCACGGCTGCCCGGATCAGCGCCGCCAGGTTGGCTCCGCGCACCCCGAACGGGGCCCGGGCCAGCACCGGGAACGGGATCCCGTACTTGGGCCCGGCGTGCCCGATGAGCAGCATCGGCACCAGCACGATGAGGTTGGCCAGCGCGATGGTGAAGACGGCCTGTTTCCAGTCCATCCCCAGGGCCACCAGCCCGGAGGCGAGCAGCCAGGAGGGGATGTTGTGCGCCATGCCGACCCACAGGGCCGCGAAGTTGTACGTGGTCCAGCGCCTGTCCTCGACCGGTACGGGGAGGAGGTCGGGGTTGGCGAATCGGCCGTCGGAGGGGACCTCCCCGGGAGCGAGCTCCACGCGGTCCCGGGTGTCGCCGATCGTGTGGTCCGGCATGTGCGCGCGTCCCTTCGGGGCGGTGGGGGTCTCGGTCAGGCTCTGAGCGCAGGGATGACGTGCTGCCCGTAGGCGTCGATCGTGGCCTCCTTCGCGTCGTGCATGTCGTACAGGGCGAACTGGTCGACGCCCAGGTCGCGCAGGGTGCGCAGCTTTTCGATGTGGGCCCCGGCCGGGCCGAGCAGGCAGAAGCGGTCCACGATCTCGTCCGGTACGAAGTCGGCGGACGGGTTCCCGGCGCGGCCGTGGTGGCTGTAGTCGTAGCCCTGGCGGGCCTTGATGTACTCGGTGAGCTCGTCCGGGACCATCGAGGAGTGCTCGCCGTAGCGGCCGACCAGGTCGGCGACGTGGTTGCCGACCATGCCGCCGAACCAGCGGCACTGGTCGCGGGCGTGGGCGAGGTCCTCGCCCACGTACGCGGGCGCCGCGACGCAGATGGTGACGGCGCCGGGGTCGCGGCCGGCCCGTTCGGCGGCCTCCCGGACCGAGCGGACCATCCACTCGGTGAGGTAGGGGTCGGCGAGCTGGAGGATGAACCCGTCGGCCTTCTCGCCGGCCAGGGCCAGTGCCTTGGGCCCGTACGCGGCCATCCAGACGGGGAGCTTGCCGTCGCGGACCCAGGGGAGCCGCAGCGGGTTGCCGTCGACCTCGGCCTCCCGGCCTTCCGCGAGGTCGCGGATGACGTCGAGGGGCGCGCCCCGGCGGGGCCGGGGGGTGGGTTTTGGTGCGGCGCCGCGCCATGCGGGGTGGCCCCCGCCCCTGGCCCCCACCCGGGCGGGGGGGGGAAATTGTGTTTTGGGTGGGGAGGG
>NZ_JBHYVA010000182.1:0-13070 GCF_042750055.1 Streptomyces sp. NPDC059456 | reverse complement strand
CCCCCCGCCCCCGCCCCCCCCCCCCGGGGGCGCCGCCCCCGGGCGGGGGCCGGCGCCCGGCCGTGCGGCATGTCCGCCTCCCGGCTCCAGGTGCCGGTCGCCGGGTCGTACCGCTCGGTGGTGGCGCGGCTGTACGGGTCCAGGCGCCCCTGGGTTCCGGCCTCCGGGTCACCGCCGCCGGTGGCGAGCACCGTTCCGTCGGCCAGGGCCGTCAGCCTGTGCCCCGCGCGTGCCGCCGCGAAGGTTCCCGTCGGGGTCCAACGGCCGCTCGCGGGGTCGTACCGTTCGCAGAACGCGAGTCCGGCGCCGCCCCGCCAGTCGCGGCGCGTCGACGCCCAGCCGCCCGCGACGAGCACCCCGCCCCCGGGCAGCGCCACCGCCGGGTGGAGCGAGCGGGCGTCGCACATCGGGCCGGTCGGGGACCAGCGCCCCGAGGCGGGGTCGAAGACCTCGGCCGAGGCGAGGGAGCGCTCGCTGTCGCGGGAGCGGGTCGCGGTGCCGCCGGCCACGAGCACCCGTCCGTCCGGCAGCCGCGTCGCGGAATGCCCGCACCGCGCCTGGCCCATCCGCCCCGCGTCCGACCAGCTCCGCTCGACCGGGTCGTACACCTCGGCGGTGTCCAGCGCCCGGGCCGGATAGCTCACCGGGCCGCTGCAGCCGCCGACGACCAGCACGCGCCCGTCGGCGAGCACCGTGGTCGAGTGCATCTGGCGGCCCTCCCGCAGGGGTGCGGCCCCGGTCCACAGCCCGGTGCGCGGGTCGAACAGCGCGGTTCCGTCCTGGGCGGTGAGCCGGTCATCGGCACCCCCCACGACCAGGACCTGCCCGTCGGCGAGCCGTACGGCGCAGCTCGCCGACCCGAACAGGTTCCGCTCCCACGGCAGTTCGCCGGCCGCTGCCCACCGTCCTCGGCTCACGGCGTGAACACCTCCGCCGTACCCGCCGGGACGCCCTCGCCCGACGCCGGAGCGGCGGGGCCCGCGCGCGAGACGCCTCCGGTGGCGAGCACCCGCCCGTCGCCGAGCACGGTCGTCCCGAACGCCCAGCGGCCGGTCAGCAGCGGGCCCTCGGCCGACCAGGACCGGGCCCCGTCCGCCCAGCGCAGCGTGCTCGCGAACCCCACGTCCAGGCAGGCGCTTTCGGTACCGCCGAAGACCAGCACCCCGTCCCCGGCCGGCACCGCGCGATGGAAGGCGCGTCCCCACGGCAGGGGCGGACCCGGGCGCCACGCGCCGGTCGCGACGTCGTAGATCTCCGTGCTCGCCAGGCTGTACGGGCAAAAGCGCGCGTCGTCGGCGGCGGTCCCCGGTTCGCCGCCGATCGCGAGGACGCGGCCGTCGGGAAGGGGAACGGCCTGGTGCACGCCCCGGGCCGCGCCCAGTGAGCCGGTCGGCGCCCAGGTCCCGGTCTCCGGGTCGTACACCTCGCACAGGCCGACCGCCGGGGCGCCGCCGTGCCGTGTGGTGCTGACCAGCCCGCCCACGGCGAGGACGCGGCCGCCGGGCAGCGGGACCGCCAGATGGCCCCAGCGGGGCACGGTCATGGCGCCCGTGGCCAGCCAGGTCTCGTGGACCGGGTCGAAGACCTCGGCACTGGCGAGGGTCAGCATGTCCTGGCGCGAACGCGGACGCTGACCGCCCGCCACGAGGACCCGGCCGTCGCCGAGCACCGTCGCCGAGTGCCCGTTCCGGGGCCCGGCCATCTCCGTCGTGGCCCGCCAGGTCCCGCTGCCGGGGTCGAACAGCTCGGCGTGGCCGAGTGCCGGCTGAGGATAGGCCTGCCGCCCCGGCGTCCCCCCGGCGGCCAGCGCACGGCCGTCGTGGAGCGCGGTCAGGGAGTGCAGGCGCCGGCCCAGGAGCAGCCGGCCGGTCGCCGTCCACGTGCCCGGGCCGGGGTCGTACACGACGGAATCGTCCAGCGAGAGCAGCAGGGAGCCCGCGCCGCCCGCCGCGAGGGCCCGGCCGTCCCTGAGAGTGACGGGCCCCTCGTACTGGCCGTGCCAGTAGACCAGGGGCATCGGCGGCTCCCCGGCGGCCGTCCAGCCGCCCCCGGCGGCCCGTACGCTCACGCCGCGCCGCGCCGGATCCGCCTGCGCGCCCGCTCCGCCGGCCAGTAGGTCGCGCAACTCCGCTCCTTTCGCACGCTGCGCCGGCCGGGGCGGCCGGTCAGGGCGTGTACGTCTCGGTGGTGGCGGTGATCCGGTCCTCGCCCGGCACCGGGGCCGCCGCGCCGGAGTGCGTGAGGCCGCCCATGACCAGGGCCCGCCCGTCGGGCAGGGCGACCGCGGCCGGCGCCCAGCGGCCCTCGCCCATCGCGAACGTGGCCGACCAGGCACGGGCGTCCGGGTCGTACAGCACGGCGTTCTGGTAGCCCACGGCGAGCGAGGAGTCGTCCGTGCCGCCGAGCACGAGCACGGCGCCGGACTTCAGCCGCAACGCCCGGTGGTGGCTGCGGCCCCACGGCATGTCGGCATCGGCGCTCCAGGTGCCCGCGTCCGGGTCGTAGCGTTCGGTGGTCCACTGGCTGTACGGGTCGTAGGCCCAGTCCTCGTCCCGGAAACCCCGCATGTCCCCGCCGGTGACGAGGACGCCGCCGCCCGGGAGCAGCGTGGCCTGGTGGCCCTTGCGGGCCGTGGCCAGGGTGCCGGTGGGCGTCCACGTCGAGTCCGAGGGGTGGAACAGCTCGCAGTGGCCGAGCGCCGCATAGCTGCCCCGCCCCACCGCCAGCGCCCCGCCGACCAGGAGCACCCGGCCGTCCTCGGTCCGTACCGCCGGGTGGCCGAACCGGGCGTCGGTCATCGGCGCGCGCACCGGTGTCCACCGCCGGCTGTCGGGGTCGTACAGCTCGGCGGAGCGCAGGGTGCGCAGGGAGTGGTCGTCGCGGGCCGTGCAGCCGCCGGCGACGAGGACCCGCCCGTCCCGGAGCGCCGTCGCCGAATGCGAGAACCGGCCCTCGGCGAGTCCGCCGACGGGGATCCAGCCGCCGCTGCCGGGGTCGTACAGCTCGGCCGAGGCGAGCCCGGCCGGGGGCACTCCGGGGCCCGTCCCGACACCGCCGGCCACCAGTACACGGCCGTTCCCCAGGTGCGTCACGGTGTGCAGCCGGCGGGCCCGGGCGAGCGGCGGCGTGGACTCCCAGACCCCCGTCGACGGGGTGAACAGCGCGCTGCTCCCGGTCGGCAGCCGCCGCCCGTCCTCGCCGCCCGCGATCAGCACGGCGTCTTCGCCGACCACGGCCACCGCGTCGGCCGGCTGCGCCCAGAACCCCGCGTACGGAAGGTCCGACGCCGGCCGCCACACGCCGGGCGTGACACCCGTCGCGGCGCGGGCCGCACCCTCCAGGACGCCGCGCACCCGCGGCGGGCGCATCCGTTCCCACACGATGCCGCACCTCATCTCGTCGGGGCCTTACTCCCCGGGGAGTTGGGCGCGGACACGGCCGGTCATCCATGCGGAGTAGGCAGAAACGATCACCCCGCCCGACCGTGCCCCCACCGCACGCGGGAAGCGGGTCCGGCCGTACGCGGGCCGGGGCCGGCCGCGCACCGTCGGGGACACCGCCACGATCGGGCGTCACGGTTCCCCGATCGGGCGATGTGTCGGGACGGGGCGACTCGTATGCGGCCGTGCGGCGTTACACGACCTGGAGTCGATCACAGCCCGGGCAGCCGCCGGGGCGCGACACAGCCCGTGGCCGGTGCCGGTCACGGCCGAGGGAGCACGATGCCAGACCTCATTCGGACGTCCACCGGTCGCGAGAGGCTTGCCGCGCGCTGCCGCGACGTGTGCGAGGCACGCCCGTTCGCGTTGGCCGTCATGTCGGTGATCCTCCTCAACGCCGTACTGCTGGGCATCGAGACGTACAGCGGGCTGTCCGCGGAGTACGGCGTGCACCTCGATGCCGCCGAGCGGTTCTGCGTCGCGGCGTTCAGCCTGGAGATGCTGATCCGCCTGGGAGCGTACGCCGACCGGCCGAAAGCTTTCTTCCGCGATCCGTGGAACGTCTTCGACCTGCTCGTGGTCTCCTCCGCCTTCGTCCCGTTCCTGCGGGAGAACACCACGTTGCTGCGGCTGCTGCGCCTGGCACGGGTGCTGCGCACCGCGCAGTTCATGCCGCAGCTGCGGGTCCTGCTGGTCGCCGTCGGCCGCAGTCTGCCCGGAACGGTCAGCTTCCTCTTCGTCGGCGCCCTGATCCTGTACGTGTACGCGATGATCGGCTGGATCTGCTTCGCCGGACACGACCCGCAGCACTACGGCTCCCTCGGCCGGGCCGGGCTGACCCTGTTCCTGCTGATGACGCTCGAGGGTCTGGGCGATGCCGTCCACGCCGGACTGGCCGTCTCCCCGTTCAGCATCCTCTACTACGCCTCCTACGTGCTCCTCGCCTCCTTCGTCCTCGTCAACGTGCTGATCGGGGTCGTCCTCAACGCCCTTGAGGAGGCGCGCGAGATGGAGGAGGAGGCGAAGCGCGCCGCACAGGCTGCCGACCGGGAGCCCGCAGGGCAGCCGGGGCGGGCGCCGGCAGCGGGCGCGGACGAGCTCCGCCTGCGGATCGCCGCGATGCGCAGCGCCCTCGACGACATGGAGGAGCAGCTCGCCCCTCCGGGAGCGGTGGCGCCGGCTGCGGCCGGATCCCCCTCGCTGGCCGGGGCGTCGGCCGGCGCACGGTAGCCGGGACACCGCCGGGCGGGGCGTCAGGGTACGACGACCCGCAGGCGGGAGACGTCCGGGTGGAGAGCCCCGCGGGCGTGGCCGCCGGGGGCGGCCGCGGTCCGACGGAGGAACTCGACGGCCTCGGAGGTGATGACCTCGCCGGGCGGCACGTTGGGGATGCCGGGCGGGTACGCGGCCAGGGTGTCGGCGGACACCATGCCGACGGCCCCTTGGGCGGGAACCACCCGCGCCGGGCTGAGGAAGGCCTCGCGGGCCGTGAGCCGCGCGGGTCCGGGGCGCGGCAGCCGCAGCGGCGCCCGCCCGGCGAAGTCTGCGCCGGAGCCGGAGCCGGAGCCGGCGGTGGTGGTGGCGCCGAGCGGGGCGGGCAGGCAGTGCAGGGCCTCCAGGAGGCGATCGGTGTCCGGCGCGGACCCGGCACCCACCACGGCGACGATCGCGGCGTCCGTGGCGACTTCGACCATGACCTGGTGGTCCCGGTGGAGCAGCCGCCGCGCCTCGTGCCCGGTGATCCCGCCGACACGGGTGTCGAGGGCGATGCGCAGCGGGTCGGCGGCCGCGATGTCGGCGAACCGGTGGAAGCCGTCGCCGACCACGCCGAAGCGGCCCAGCGCGCGCACCACGCCCCGGATCTTGTCCGCGGCCTCCACCGAGCCGGTGATCCGGCCGGTGCCCGTGGCCAGGGACCGCCGGGCGAGGTCCAGCGGGACGGTCAGCAGGGCGCTCGCACTGGCCGACTGCACCAGCCGGAAGGCCCGGTCCACGAGGGGTTCGAGCCGGTCCGCGAAGGGACCCTCGGCGAGGTGCAGCACGGCCGACCGGGTCAGGCTGCCGCCGAGCCCGTGGGTGCCGGAGGTCACGAGGTCCGCGCCGAGGGCCAGCGCCCCGTCCGGCAGCGCCGGGTGCAACCCGAGCCCGCACCGGGCGTACGGACCCTGCGCCTGTGGGACGCCCCCCTGGTGGCGGCCCTGCCGGCGGCCCATCCACTGGCCCGCGAGCCGGAACCGGCCCCGGCCGACCTTGCCGGCCTCGGGTTGTGCCTGACCGCCCGCCGCAGCGACCCGGTCCTGGTCGACCCGGTCGTCGGAGCCTGCCGCTCGGCCGGCTTCGAGCCGCTGCCGGGACCGGTCAGCGGCTCGCGGCAGGACACCCTCGCCACCATCGGCGCCGGCTCCACACCCCTGTGGACCGTGGTGTACGCGGCCCACGCGCGCGTACTGCCCAGCCCCGGATCGCCTTCCGTCCGTTCCGTGCACCGGGCCCGGCCCTGCCCATCGGCCTGGCCGTCCGCAGCCGGAATCCGCCTGCGGTCGTGGACGTACTCCTGAAGGCCCGCACAGCGGCACCGGCCGGCGACGGTCACGAAAGCTGATGGCTGCGGTCGCGGTCTGCTCCTTGGCCGGGAGACTCGGAACGGATGGACCGGGTCGTGTCGGTGAGCGACCCGGAAGAGCCGGGAAGCCGCCACCGGCAAGGGAGTTCCCGCATGCCCATCGTCACCGTCCAGCAGGGTCCGCGCGATGTCGAGCTCAAGCGTGAGCTCGTCAAGCGGGTCACGGACGCCTTCGTCGACGCGCACGAGATCCCGGCCGAGACCGTCCAGGTGTGGATGCACGAGGTTCCGGCGGACGGCTGGTGCGCGGCCGGCACGCTCGTCGCCGACACGTAGCCGGCGCACGTACGGGGGGTCTCGCGCAGGCACGGCCGGCAACCGTCGCACGCGTTCCGGCCCGGCGGCCCCAGCCCCCTCAAGCTGCCCACCCGCGCCCCCCCCCGCCCCCCCCGGCGCGGGGGGGGGGGCCCCGGCCCCTTTCTGCGGCCCGGACCAAACCCGAACGCCGCCGCGTCCACGGGCCCGCTGCGGCGGAAGTGCAGCACGAAGGGGACCGCGTCCCCCTCCTTCCACCGGACCTTCACCGTCGCCATCACGTCCACCGTGCCCGGCGTCATGGTCAGCCGGCCGCCGGCCGGGAGGTCCACGGACGTGGCCATGCCCATCGTGTCGGCGCCCCGGCCCGCCGGTTCGTGCCGGCTGAGCATCACGTCGTCGAGGGCCGGAGACGTCACGGACACCAACCGGTCATCGGATCCCCCGGTGTTGGTGATCGTGAAGAACGCGGCGGTCCGTTCCTTGCCGGCGTAGGGCAGGAAGACCCGCCCGACGCCGACTTCGATGCGCGCCGGGCTGCCGGCCGCCCCCGCTTTCGTCCACGCCGTCAGGCCGACCAGTGCCGTCAGGCAGGCCACGACGGGAACGAGCGCGCCGGTCAGCCCGTCGCGCAGGCGCCGACGGCCGGGAGAGCGGCCCGCTGCCGCCGTCCGGAGGGAATCGGTCATCGCCGGGAGGCCTTTCGCGCGGACGCCGGGGAGTGCTGCGGGGAGGGCTGCCAGGTCCGCAGGCGCAGGCTGTTGGCCACGACGAGGAGCGAGCTGGCGGACATCGCGGCCGCGGCGACCATGGGGTTGAGCCACCCGGTGGCCGCGAGCGGCACGGTCACCGCGTTGTAGCCGAACGCCCACACCAGATTGAGGCGGATCGTCGCCAGCGTGCGCCGGGCGAGGCGGACGGCGTCGGCGACCACCTCGATGTCACCCCGTACGAGCGTCACGTCGGCGGCCCCGATGGCCACGTCCGTCCCGGTGCCCATCGCGATGCCGAGGTCGGCCTCCGCCAGCGCCGCCGCGTCGTTGACCCCGTCCCCGATCACGGCCACCCGGCGACCCCGCTCCTTCAACTCCCGCACCAGCGCGGCCTTGTCCTGCGGTGAGCAGCGGGCGTGGACCGCGGTGATGCCGAGCTGCGTGGCGACGGCCCGCGCGGTGGCGTCGCGGTCACCGGTGGCCAGGACGGTTTCCAGGCCCAGCCGCCGCAGCCGGTCCACGGCCCGGTAGCTGCCGGGCCGGGGTACGTCACCCAGTGCGATGACGGCTTCGTCCGCGCCGTCCACCCGGACCAGGACCGGTGTGAGGGCGGCGGCCTCCGCCTCGGCCCGTGCCCGCGCCAACGGGGCGGGCAGGTCGTCGCCGAGCGTGCGCACCTCCACCCGGCGGCCTTCCACCACCCCCTCGACACCGCTTCCGGGAGTGGCCAGGAAACCGGTGACCTCGGGCAACGGGCTCTTGGGGCGGGCGCGTCGGGCGTACGGGACGAGCGCGCGGCCCAGCGGGTGCTCGGACCCCTGTTCCACTGCCCCGGCCAGCCGGACCGCCGCGTCCCGGCCGATGCCGCCGTCGACCGCCGTGACCCGGACGACCGACATGTTCCCGGTGGTGAGCGTGCCGGTCTTGTCCAGGACGATCACGTCGAGGTGGCGCAGTGTCTCCAGCGCCCGGGGACCGCTGACCAGTATGCCGAGCCGAGTACCCCGGCCGGTCGCGGCCATGAGCGCGGTGGGGGTCGCCAGTCCCAGGGCGCAGGGGCAGGCGACGACGAGGACGGCCACGGCCGCGGTGACGGCGGCCTGCGGGTCGGCCCCGGCGCCCAGCCAGAAGCCGAGGACCGTCACGGCCAGGGTCAGTACGACCGGCACGAACACCCCGGCCACCCGGTCCGCCAGGCGTTGGGCCCGGGCCTTCCCCGACTGGGCCTCGGTGACCATGCGGGTGATCCTGGCGAGTTGGGTGTCCGCGCCCACCGCGGTGGCCCGTACGAGCAGCAGCCCGCCCGCGTTGACGGCGGCACCGACCACCGGCCGCCCCGGGCCCACCTCGACCGGATCGCTCTCACCGGTGACCAGCGAGAGGTCCAGGGCCGAACTCCCCGAGACCACCACACCGTCGGTGGCGACCCGTTCGCCGGGCCGCACGACGAACTCCTGCCCCGGACGCAGCTGTTCGATCGGCACCAGGCGTTCCCCGCCGCCCTCCCGCACGGTCGCGTCCTTGGCGGCCAGGCCCGCCAGGGAGCGCAGGGCCGCACCGGTGGCGCGTCGGGCCCGTGCCTCCAGATGGCGGCCGGTCAGGACGAAGAGGGGGACGCCGACCGCCGCCTCCAGATAGACGTGTGCGACCTCGTCTCCCGCCGAGGGGAGCAGGGTGAACGGCATCCGCATCCCCGGATCGCCGGCACCGCCGAGGAACAGGGCGTACGAGGACCACGCGAACGAGGCGAGCACGCCGAGGGAGACGAGGGTGTCCATGGTGGCCGCGGAGTACCGCAGACCTTGGGCCGCCCGCAGATGGAAGGGCCACGCGCTCCAGACCACCACCGGGGCGGAGAGCACGAAGCACAGCCACTGCCAGTTGCGGAACTGCAGGGCGGGCACCATCGACAGGACGAGGACCGGCAGGCACAGGAGAGCGGTGATCAGCAGCCGCTCGCGGTCCTTGCGGACCTGGTCGTCCTTCGCGGGCCCGCCGGGCGGGGCGGCGGGAGGCACCTCGGGCGGGGGAGCCGGTTCGGCCCGGTAGCCGGCGCGTACGACCGCTGCCAGCAGGTCATCGACGGTGACGTCCGGCGGGTGGCTCACCCGGGCCCGGCCGGTGGCGAGGTTGACGGCCGCCGTCACGCCGTCGAGCCCGGCCAGCCGCTTTTCCACCCTGTTCACACAGGCCGCGCAGGTCATGCCGCCGACGACGAGGTCCGTGGTCAGCGGGGCGGTGCCCGCCACCTCGGCCGTCATCGCCCACCACCGGTGTGCCCGCCCATCCCGCCCATGCCTCCCGGGCCTCCCGGGCCGGAACTGGCGGGCGAGCCCGGATCGGTACGGGAGGAGTGCATACCGGGTGCGACCGGGCCGGCGGCGGCGCCGACGCCGTACGAGAGGCCGAACACGGCCAGGAGGAGCAGCAGGAACCCGGTCAGTGCCGGGGGAGGGACCCACCGCCCGGTCGCGGCGGGCACCTGGACTACGGACGGTTCTGCTTCGGCCATCGACTGACTTTCCCTGATCCGGGTTTCGCGCGGGGAACGTTCGCCCCACGCGTTCTGGGAAGGCAGTCGTGCGCGGCTCGCGCGGAGTTCCCGGCGACGGCGACGGCGACGGCGGGGGACGGCAAGGCGACGGCGGCGACGGCCGGCCCGGTGTTGTCGCGGCAGCATGGCGAGCTCGTGGCGGTCGCGCGAGGCCCCGGGACGCCGGCCTCCGCGCTGCCTGACATCCCCGGCAGGGCCTTCCGCCCGGGCGTCGTGCCGCGGCCCGGCACCCGCCCCGCGTCCCCCCTTTCCTTCCCTCTCTTCCTCCGCCCTCCGCCCTCCGCCCTCTGCAAGGACGCGATCCGCCATGACCCTCGACGTCCGCACTCCCGGCGAGTGCGCGACCGGCCATCTGCCGGACGCCCGGAACGTGCCCCTCGACCGGATCGCGCGGGGCGTGCCGGAACTGCGGGAGGCCGCCGAGCGGGGGCCCTGCTCGTGGTGTGCGGCTCCGGCGGGCGCTCGGAGCGCGCCGTCACGGAACTCGCCGTCCACGGCATCGCCGCCTCCGGCCTGACCGGCCTCGTCCTCTCCGCGGTCACCGACACCTGCGGCCTGGCGGTACTGCTCGGCCGGCTGCCGTTCAACCGCCGCGGGCCCGCGACCCGGGCATGACGGCGGGCGTACCTATGATTGGTCATGTGCCTGACAGTCATGGCACTGCAGCGCTCCCACACGGCACCACACCCCGAAGGCGGCGATCAGCACATGACCAGGCCCGAGAGTGCGGGACGCGACTACGACGTCGTCATCAGCGGAGCCGGCCTCGCCGGCAGCGCCGCCGCGATCCTGCTCGCCCGACGCGGTGCCCGCGTCGCCCTGCTGGAGCGCCGCTCGGACCCCGCGGCGTACAAGGTCCTGTGCACCCACTCCATCACCGCCAACGCCTACCCGGTGCTGGACGAACTCGGCCTCGTCCCGGCCCTGGAAGAGGCGGGGGCCGTCCGTAACGAGGCCCGCTGGTACACCCGTTGGGGATGGATCGAACCGAGGGCCGCACCCCGGGGCCCCGAGCTGCCGTACGCGTACAACATCCGGCGCAGCACCCTCGATCCGCTGATCAGGTCCCGGGCGGCGCAGACCCCGGGAGTCGACCTCCTCCTCGGGCATCAGGTGACCGGGCTGGTCCGGGACGGCGGGCGGACCTCGGGAGTGCGCGCGTCGACGCCGCAGGGCGAGCGGGAGATCCGTGCCCGCCTGGTGGTCGGCGCCGACGGCAAGGACTCGGCCGTGGCGAAGCTCGCGGGGGTCCCCGTCCGGCAGTTCGAGAACGCACGGTTCGGCTATCTCGCGCACTTCCGCGACCTGCCGCTGCGCGACGGGATCGGCCAGACCTGGTTCCTGGAGCCCGACATGGCGTACGCGTTCCCCAACGACGACGGGGTGACGGTGCTCGCGGTGCTCCCGGACAAGAAGCGCCTCCCGGCCTTCCGGGAAGACCTGGAGGGCAGCTTCCTCTCGTTCGTCCGGGCCCTGCCCGACGCGCCGTCCGTCGACTCCGCCGAACGCATCAGCAAGATCATCGGCTCGGTGAACTACCCGCTCGTCAGCCGCCGGCCGACCGCACCGGGCCTCGCCCTCATCGGCGACGCAGCCCTGACCGGCGACCCCCTGTGGGGAGTGGGATGCGGGTGGGCCCTGCAGTCCGCGCAGTGGCTGGCGCAGGCGGTCGCCCCGGCCGCGACCGGTCGGGGCGACCTCGACAGGTCGCTCGCGGCGTACGCCCGCAGACACCGGCGCGGCCTGAACGGGCACCAGTACCTGGCCGCCGACTTCGCCAAGGCGCGGCCGTTCAACCCCGTGGAACGGCTGATGTTCTCGGCGGCGGCGCGCGACGAAGCGGCGGCCCGGCACATGTACCTGTTCGCGTCCCGTCTGATCGGGCCGCTGCGCTTCCTGAACCCCGTGGCACTGGCCAAGGCCGCGGTCGTCACCCTGAAGCACCGCGGGACGGCCGCCGCGCCGGCCGCGGACCTGCCCCGCGCGGGGTCGTGACGGGTCCACACGTCGCCGACGGTGTCGTAGGGCCCGAAGCCCCGTCGGGGCGGAGGGACTTCGCCGGCGCCGTGCCCGCGTAGCCGTCCTCCGCGGTGTTGCGGGTGGGGAAGCCGCCCCGCCGGATGTTGCACATGTGCCGACCGCCGGGGAGAGCTCGGCGCCCCACGGGCAGTGCCGCTGTTCGAGCCCGCCCCGGGCCGCGCACTCCCATTCGGCCCCGGTGGGCAGGCGGGTGCCGGACCAGGCGCAGTACGCCCGGGCGTCGTTCCAGGAGACGTGGACGACGGGATGGCTCCGGCGCGCGGTGACGGACGAACCGGCACCCTCCGGGTGGCGCCAACCGGAGCCGGGAACGGCCCGCCACCCGGGGACGCCCGCCGCGGGAGCGGACACGGCGGCGGCCTCCTCGGTCAGGAAGCCGCCGCAGACGAAGGAGAACCCGGAGCGTTCGGCTGCGGTGACGTGACCGGTGGCCTTGACGGAGGTGGCGAACTGGGCGTTCGGCACCGTCGTGGGCGGGCGTGATCCCGGCCGCGTCGAGGACCGTGGGGGCGATGTCGATGTTGCGCTGTCCCGCCGACGGAGAGCAGGCGCGCAGCTGTTCCGCCCGGACCTGCCGGCCGTCGGCCAGGGTTCCGGTCGCGTTCCGCATGTAGGCGGGTTGGCCGCCGCGGTCGTTCTCCGGGGCGCAGGGCCTGCCGCCCCGCCCGCTGGAGCAGGGCGAACTCCTCGAAGTGCGGGGGACTGTCCGCGAGGGTCCAGGAGTTGAGCCACTTTCCGAACAGTCCGGTGCGGTAGCCGGCCTGCTGCAGGTACCGGGCAGGGTGGTGTCCTGGTCGGGCTGGTAGGAGGCCTTGTCGTTGCGGACGCCGTGGTGGCGGGTGTAGCGGCCGGTGAGCACCGACGAGCGGGAGGGCGTGCAGAGCGGGGTGGTGACGTGCCCGTCGGTGAACGCGACGCCCTGGTCGGCGAGCCGGGCCGTGGTCTTCGGCAGCGCCCATTCGGTGCGCTTCGGCTGGTCGTCCGTGACGATGAGCAGGATGTCCGGGCGGGTCGCGGCGGCTGCCGCGGGTGCGGCCGCCACCTGGGCGAGCGCCGGAACCGCTGCGGCGGCCGCGGCGGCCGCCGTACGGGTGAGGAATCCGCGGCGGCTCACCCGCGGTCTGCTGTCGTCGCTCACGCGATGTCTTCTCCCGGTTCCGCAGCGCGTACGGGCAGGGCAGACCGACTGCCGTGCAGGGATGGAAGAGAGTCGGGGATCGGGCATCGACCGTGAAGCGTGCAACTCCGTCCGAACGGGATCGGGTTGGCCGGGTCGGAGCCCTCCGGCCCGCGGCGGAGCCCCCCCCGCCGCGCCCCCGCCGCCCGGGGGCGCGCCCCCGGGTCCCAGTGCGCCCCCCCCCGCCGCCACCGCGGTCGGGGGCGGCGCGGACCCCTCCCACAGGACCCGGTGCAGGAGCGGGGTAACGGGCGGACCGGGCCAGTAC
>NZ_JBHYVA010000181.1:0-13088 GCF_042750055.1 Streptomyces sp. NPDC059456 | reverse complement strand
CCGCCCTGCACGCCGCTGCCGGGGTCCCCTGGCTGCGGCACGCGGCCTTCCGCGCCCTCCTGCCCGGCTACCACGACGTCCACGCAGACCTCGACCCCGCCCGGGCACTCGCACTGCTCGGCCTGCTCGACCTCCTGGTCGGCACCCGGCACGCGGCCCCGGTGCGCACCGTCCTGGCCGCCGGGCACCGGGGCCACCACCGCGGCCCGGAGGCCGGGACGGCGGCGGTGGCGGCGGAGCCGGGTGCGCCGGGGTCAGGCCCGGCGCAGGCGGACCGTGAGGATCTGGAAGGGGCGCAGGGTCAGGGCGACCGCGCCGTCCGGTGCCGGGGCGGAGACCGCCCGGCACGGCAGGGGGCGTTCCAGGAGATCGGTCTCGGACGCCGCGCAGAGGGGGAAGCCGGCGGTGAGGGTGGCCGTGGCGCGGCCGCCGCGGGACTCGTAGAGGCGGACGATCACGTCGCCGCTGCGGTCCTCGGCGAGTTTGACCGCCTCGACCACCACCGCGTCCTCGTCCACCGCGACCAGGGGGGCGACCGGGCCGGCCCCGGGGACCAGCCGTTCGGGCAGGTTGAGCGCGTGGCCCTCGCGGACCGCGTCGCCGATCCGCGCACCCGGCGCCAGCGAGAACCGCAGGGTGTGGGAGCCCTGGTCGGTTTCCGGGTCCGGATAGCGCGGGGCCCGCAGGAGGGAGAGGCGGACCGTGGTGGTCTGCCCGCCGTCCGGCCGCACGTCGCGGGTCACGTCGTGGCCGTACGTGGAGTCGTTGAGCAGGGCGGTCCCCCACCCGGGCTCCGCCACGTGGATCCACCGGTGCGCGCAGATCTCGAACTTGGCCGCCTCCCAGGAGGTGTTGGTGTGGGTCGCCCGGTACACGTGCCCGAACTGGGTCTCGGAGGCGGACCGTTCGGCCTTCACGTCCAGCGGGAAGGCGGCCTTCAGGAACTTCTCCGTCTCGTGCCAGTCCACCTCCGTCACCATGTCCACCGTTGCGGCCCCCGCCCGCAGGGTGATCGACTGGACCGCCGACGAGCGGCCGAAGGAGCGCGAGACGCGGACCGTCACCGCGTCCGGGCCGGCGCCGGCCAGCTCCAGCGCGTCCGCCCCCACCAGGTCGGTGACGCTGTTGCGGTAGAAGGCGTCGATGTCCCAGGCGTCCCACATGTTCGGGAAGTCGGGGTGGATCTGGAGCAGGTTCGCGGCCTGCCCGGGCGCCACCGCCTCACGACGGGCCTCCAGGTCGTAGGCCGACACGATCAGCCCGCGGCCGTCGATCTCCACCAGCAGCCGCCCGTTGGCCAGGACGTACCCGCCGCCGTGCCGCTCCTCCACGGTGACCTGCTGCCCCGCGCCCTGCGGCACGCCCGCGCCGCCTGCCGGGATGCCGCGGCGGGTGTGCGGGGCGCAGTTGAAGACGAGCTCGGTGGTGCCCTCCCCGGCCAGCGCCAGCTGCGCGGCCAGGGTGATCCCGCGCAGCTCCTCGCGTACCCGCGCGTACGTCGCGCGCGCCTCGCGGTGCACCCAGGCGATGGACGATCCGGGCAGGATGTCGTGGAACTGGTGGAGCAGCACCGTCTTCCAGATCCGCTCCAGGTCCTCGTACGGGTACTCGTACCCCGGTACCCGGACCGCGGCGGTGGCCGCCCACAGTTCGGCTTCCCGCAGCAGCGATTCGCTGTGCCGGTTGCCCTGCTTGGTCTTGGCCTGCGAGGTGTAGGTGCCGCGGTGCAGCTCCAGGTAGAGCTCACCGGCCCAGACGGGAGCGTCCGGGTACTCGGCGTGCGCCTTCTCGAAGAACGCGTCGGGGCGCTCGATCTCGACGCGCGGGGAGCCTTCGAGGTCGCGCTGCCGCCGGGCGCGGGCCAGGTGCTCGCGGGTGGGGCCGCCGCCGCCGTCGCCCCAGCCGAAGGGGGCCAGCGACCGCGAACCCCGGCCCTTCTCACGGTAGTTGCGGGCCGCGTGCGCGAGCTGCGTACCGCCGAGGTCGCTGTTGTAGGTGTCGATGGGCGGGAAGTGGGTGAAGACGCGCGTGCCGTCGATGCCCTCCCACCAGAAGGTGTGGTGCGGGAAGGCGTTCACCTGCGACCAGGAGATCTTCTGCGTCAGGAACCACTTCGAGCCGGAGAGCTTCACGATCTGCGGCATCGCCGCGGTGTAGCCGAAGGAGTCGGGGAGCCACACGTTGTGGGTGTCGATGCCGAACTCGTCGAGGAAGAACTTCTTCCCGTAGAGGAACTGACGGGCCATGGCCTCGCCGCCGACCATGTTGGTGTCGGACTCCACCCACATGCCGCCGACCGGCACGAACTGCCCGTCGGCGACCTTCTTCTTGACCCGTTCGAACAGCTCGGGCCGGTGCGTCTTGATCCAGTCCAGCTGCTGCGCCTGCGACATGGCGAAGACGAACTCGGGGTGCGTGTCCATCAGGCCGACCGCGTTGGACGCGGTCCGGGCGACCTTGCGGACCGTCTCGCGCAGCGGCCACAGCCATGCGGAGTCGATGTGGGCGTGCCCGACCGCGCTGATCCGGTGCGCCGAGGCGTTGGCCCGGGCGGCGAGCACCGCGGTGAGCCGGGCGCGGGCGGCGGCCGCCGTACCGGGGACGTCGTCCAGGTCCACCGCGTCGAGGGACGCGTCCAGGGCGCGCAGGATCTCGTGGCGCCGGGCGTCGCCCTCGGCGAGCTGCATCATCAGGTCGTGGAGGACTTCCAGGTCCTGGACGAGTTCCCAGACCTCCGTCTCGAACACGGTCAGGTCCATCCGGGCCAGCCGGTACAGGGGCTGGTCGCCGCTGGTCTGCCGGTCGCCCTCGTACGTCGCGCGGTGGTCGACCAGGACGGGGTTCGAGGCCGCCTCCACGTACCACTCGACCTGCTCGCCGCCGGCCGCGGAGTCGGCGACGCGCACCCAGTCGTTGTAGGGGTTGAGCGCCTTGACCACGGATCCGTCGGCCCGGTGGACGAGCCCTTCGCACTGGAATCCGGGCATCATCCGGTCGAAGCCCAGGTCGAGGACGGCCTCGACCGTACGGCCGGCCCACTCGGCCGGGACGGTGCCGGTGACCTTGAACCAGGTGGTGCCCCAGGCCGGGCCCCAGCTCTCGCCGGCCGTGCAGGGCGCGTACGGGGCGGCGAGGCCCTCGGCGACCGGAACGGGTTCGCCCGGGGCGTCCCAGCGCGCGGTCTCCAGCGGGACCGTGCGGGAGTGGACGGCGGGTTTGATGCGCTCCGTGAGGACCCGGCGCAGGCGGTGTTCGGTGATGCTGCGGTCGTCGTGCATGACGGCTGCTCCAAGGGAGGGAGGTCGGATGACGGGGCGGCTCAGATCTTGACGGCTCCCTCGCCCACTCCCTTGAAGAAGAAACGCTGGAGGGCGAAGAAGAGCAGCATCATCGGCAGGAGCGCCGCCATCGCACCGGCGGCGATGATCCGCTGGTCGTTGGTGGTGGTGGCGCCCGCCAGGGTCTTGAGGCCGAGCTGGAGGGTGTAGTGGTCGCTGTCGGTGAGCACCAGCAGCGGCCACAGGAAGTCGTCCCAGGCGCCCATGAAACTGGTGATGCAGACGACGGCCAGGGCTCCCCTGGCGGCGGGGAGGAAGAGGCGGGTGAACCGGGTCCACTCGCCGGCGCCGTCCAGGACGGCGGACTCCTCCACCTCCCTGGGCACGGCCAGGAAGGCCGAACGCATGATCATGATGTTGAGGACCGAGACCGCACCGGGGAGCCACACGCCGATGAGGGTGTCGACCAGGCCCATCTCGCGGACCGTCAGGAACATCGAGATCATCACGGACTCGAAGGGGAACATCAGGGTGGCCACCAGCACCGTGAAGACGGTCTTGCGGCCCTTCCACCCGGCCCGGGAGAGGGCGTACCCGCCCATCGCGGCGAACAGCGTGTTGGAGGCGATCGCGAGGACGGCCACCACCAGGGTGTTCCCGACGTACCGCAGCAGCGGGAACGAGTCGGCGACCAGGAGGTAGTTGTCGAGGGTGGGGCGTGAGGGCAGCATGCCGTCGTAGACGTTCTCGGTGCGGCCGCGGATCGAGGTCAGGAACTGCCAGACGATCGGCCCGAGCATCACGACGAGCATCAGGACCAGCGTGGCGTACCGGGCGGCGAGCCCGATCCGCCGGCGTCCGCGCCCGGCGGTGGCGCTCACTGCTCGTCCCCCTTCGTCAGGCGCCGGCCCAGCAGGCTGAAGACCAGCGTCAGCAGGAACAGCAGGATCGAGATCGCCGAGGCGTAGCCGGTCTCGCCGGCGAAGCCGAGGCCGACCTGCCGGATCAGGAAGGGCAGGGTGCGGGCGCCGCCGCCGGGGCCGCCGCTCTCGCCGCCGAGGATGTAGATCTCGGTGAAGACGCGCAGGGCGGAGATCGCGGAGAGCGTGCCGACCAGCAGCATCATCGGCTTCACCTGGGGGACGGTGATGCTGAAGAAGCGGCGGACCGGGCCGGCGCCGTCGAGGGCGGCCGCCTCGTGGAGGGAGGCGGGCACGTTCCCGAGGGCCGCGAGGTAGAACACCATGTAGTAGCCGAGGCCCTTCCACACGGTCACGATCATCGCGGAGACCAGCAGCATGGTGCTGTCCGTCAGGAACGGGACCGGCTCCGAGACGATGCTCAGTCTGCGGAACACGGTGTTGACGAGCCCGTCGCTGCGCAGCACCCACTGCCAGATCAAGCCGACGACCACGGCCGAGGCGATCACCGGCGTGTAGAAGGCGGAGCGGAAGAACCCGATCCCGGGGACCTTCGCCTGGACGAGCACGGCGAGGGCGAGCGGGAGGAGGACGAGGCACGGCACGACGACCACGAGGTAGAGGACGCTGTTGCCGGTCGCGACCCAGAAGTCGGGGTCGGCGAAGGCCCGCGTGTAGTTGCCGAAGCCGACGAAGGTGCCACCGCGCAGGATCCGGGCGTCGGTGAAGGACAGGATGACGGTGTTGACGAACGGCCAGAGGCTGAACAGCACCACCATCACCAGGCCCGGGGCGAGGAAGAGGTACGGGGTCCACCACGTGCGGTGGACCAGCCCGGTCTCGGCCTCCATGGCCGCCAGGGCCCTGCGGCGCCGCCGGCGGCCCGCACGGCCACCGGGGGCGGCCGCGGCGTGCGCGGGGCGCGTCATTTCCGCGCCGACTTGGCGAGCAGCTGGTTCGCCTCCTCCTGGGCCTTGCGTACGGCCGTCTTCGGGTCCTGCTCGCCCTGGATCGCCTTCTGCACCTCGCGGACGACCGCGTCGCCCACCTGGTTGGTCCACTGGACGGGGGTGTTGGCGTCGAGCGCGGCGCTCCTCAGCTGCTCGGCGCCGACCGCGCGGGCCACCGTCTCGGCGTCCTTGCCGTCGCCCCGGTCGGCGAAGCGCGGATCGGCCAGTCCCCGGGCGTTGGAGGGGTAGATGGTCGCGTTCTTGGAGAACTCCACCTGGTTGGGGCCATTGGTGACCCATTTGGCGAACTCGGCTGCCGCGTCGAGGTGTCCGGTGTTCTTCCGGATGCCGAGCGACTGGGCGTAGATGCCGATGTGGCCGAGGGTGCCGGTGACCGCCCCGGCGACCTCGGTGCCCGCGTAGACCTGCGGCGCGTTCTGCTTGATGTCCTTGACGAAGCCCGGGGAGCCGGGGCCGAAGACGAGTTTGCCGCCGCCGTAGAGCTGGTTGATGTCGTCGGACTTGAGGAGCGACTCCTTGGGCATGGCGCCCTTGGCGTACAGGTCCTTCATCCGCTCGACCCACTCGACGGCCTTGGGGGTGTCGAAGACGAACCGGTCCTGCTGCGCGTTCAGGATCGGTACGCCCATCTTCTGCCAGTCCCCGGGCAGCCGGCCCTTGGGATCGGCCATGAAGGCGGAGTACCGGCCGCCCGACGCGGCCGCGATCTTCTCGGCGCAGTCGAAGAACTGCTCGACGGTGGTCGGCGGCTTCGCCGGGTCCAGGCCGGACTTCTCGAACAGCTCCCTGTTGTACGTGAGGATCTCCGGGGTCACGTACCAGGGGTAGGCGTACACGCCGTCGCCCTTGCCGGGGAGCTTGAACTGCTCCCAGGAGCCGGGGACGTACTCCCCGGCGACCTCCGGGTCGAGCCGCGCGACGTCGGCGAGCAGGCCGCGGTCGCCGAGGAGCTGGAAGGAGTCGGTGGAGAGGTTGACCACGTCGGGGAGGGCGCCGGCCTGCGCGTCGGCGACGAGCTTCTCGTTGTAGCCGTCGCCGGGCACGTCCTCCCATCTGACCTTGACCTCGGGGTACTTCTCCTCGAAGGCGTCGATGACGCCCTGGACGTAGGCCGTGAACTTCGGCTTGAGCTGGAGGGTGCGGAAGGTGATCTCGCCGGCCACCCTGCCGCTCTTCCTGGCCTCCGGCACGTCCGCGGCGCCGCCGCTCACTCCGCAGGCGCAGACCGAGAGCAGCGTGCCGGTCACGAGTGTGGTGAGGGCAGTGCGGAGCACGTTCGAACGGGTCATCGTCGCCGCCTTCAGGGGGAGTTCCGGCCTCGCTGCCGGAGCGCGCAGCCCACGCTGACCGCACATCGCGATCGCGTCAATGCGGCCGAAGTCCGGATGGGCGGGTACCCATGGGTACCGATTCCCGGCAAGGGCCCGGCAGGCAGACGGAAGTCGTGCAGTCAACACCGCATCCACCTGGACTGATGCGCTTTAGTTCTTAACCGGTCAGCGGTGATATCGATTCCGTAACGAACCCGCTCCGGCATCGGATGTTGACTCTTTACGGCCGGTTGGAGCGGCCGTGCACTAATGCGGTTTACCTGGAGTGCGCCGGAAAAGCCCGTTGCGCGCCGGACGTTCGAACGGCCAGGTTCCGGGCGAACGGCGTGTAGCTCAGCAGCCAGAGCACCGACCTGCTCAGTCGGAGGGCGCAGGGGCAGGACCTGCCACGCCGGCCATGGACGAGAACACCGACCCGCAGCCCTCCGCCACCGCCCCGGCCCACGCATCCTCCCGGGTAAGGGCCTTGATGTCCCACTGGCTGCGCAGACCGTCCGGCGCGGCCCGCTCCTTCGCGCCCCCCTGGCTCTCCCCCGAGGCCGGACGCGCCGGCTTCGCCGACGGCGGGCCACTGCGGCCGCACGAGCGGGAGGCCGCCCAGCTGGCCGGCGTACCCGCGACGCGCCTGGACCTCTTCGCGCACTTCCTCGGCGAAGCCGGCCTGCGCACCCTCTGGTCGCTGCTGGACAGCGGGCGGTACGAGGTCACCGTGCCCGAGGAGGCCGCCCTTCTCGCGGTGGCCTGGCTGGTCCGGGCCGGCGACGACGAAGCCGCGGAGGAACTGGTCGCACAGCTGCGGCCGTTCGCCGACCGGCTCCCCCTCACCCCGCGTCCCGCGGACCACCCCCGGCCGCCGGCGGACGCCGTGCGCCGCCGCACCAGCGCCGAGGCCTCGATCGTGCTCGGCCTGCGCAAGCCCCACCCTGCCGTGGAGGCGCAGCGCGAAGCCCTCGCCGTCTGGCGGCCCTTCGAGGACGAACTGCTGGCCCACCGGTTGCGCGCCGAAGCCGGTGAGCACGGCGCGCAGTGGCGTGCGGACGGCGCCGCCCTGCTGGAGCGCTACCGGGACCTGGCCGCCCGGCACACCCGGTGCACGCGGCACCTCGACCCCAAGTCCAACGCCGCCATCCTGCGGCGCGCCTTGGAGGAGGCCGTCGCGGGACGCGCGCCGGAACCCCGGCAGGCCGGCCTGCTGCGGCACGCCGTCACCTCGATGGTCGCCAAGCGCGGACGGCCCGGGTCCCCCGAGCACACGGAACTGCGCCGGAAGCAGGCGGCGCAGGCCGCCCTGCCCGCGTACCACGAGCTGGCGGCGCTGGCCCGGCACCGGCTCTGTGCACCGGACGCGGACCGTGCGGCGCCCGGCGCGGGGCCCCTGGACGGGCCAGTCACCGCCGGGGAGGCCGCACGGACGGGCCTGCCCGCCGGGACGGCGCTGCCGTCTGCCGTGCGCGCGCCGCTCGCCGGCATCCGCCCCACCGCCGTGACGGCCCTGACGGCGCGGGCGGCGGTGCCCTCGGCGGAGGTGCTGGCCGAGCTGGCTCCGCAACTGGCCGCCCCGCACACCGCCCGCGGATACCCCGACGAGGCGGTGCGCACCCTGCTGGCGGCGGCACAGCCCTGCGCGCCGGCCCGTCCGTACGCCGGCCACCCGTGGACGCGCGACCGGCACGCCGGACAGGCCGGGGCCGAGGCGCCCTGGAGCCGCGCGCTCGCGGCCCACGGGCCCGGCCCGGCGGCGCAGGCCCTGCTGACGCTGCGGGCCGTCGGCGAACTCGCCGTGGAGTCCTTCCCGGGCGCGGGGATCCCGGGCCGGCTGGCGGACACGCTCTCCGGCCTCGCCCGGCAGGCCGAACTGCCGGTCCGTTTCCTGTCGGTGCCGCTCACGGACACGCACTCGGGCGCGGTGGACCGGGATGTGTACCCGGCCGTCCGCAGCGCCGCCGACCTCCTCCAGGGCACCCTGTACGAGCGCTACTACGGCCTCGACTACGCGGCGCTGCGGGAACGGGCGGCGGCACAGGACGCGGTGGCCTTCATGGACCTGTGCGTCGAGCGCGCCGGCCTGCCGCGGGACCTGCCCGGCGGGCAGGACGACGGACGGCGCGGCCCCCTCGCCCACGAAGCGGCCGTCGAGGAACAGGCCCACGTCCTGACGACGTTCAACATGGCCACCCTGGTCGGCGAGGTGGGCATCGAGCCGCCGTCCGGCTGGGACGGGCTGGCCCGCGGTGCGTTCACCGCGGCCCGCCGCCGGTCGGCCACCCCCAAGCGGGCCGCCCGCGCCTGGCGGCAGCTGGTGTTCCACCTCTCGCTGTGCGACGCGGACGGAGCCGCGGCGGTGCTCGCGTGGATCGACGCGGAGCTCGCCCGGCTCCCGCAGGCCTCGGCCCGGCTGGCACCCGCGGTGGCCCGGCTGCGCCCGGCCGCTACTTCATCGGGTATTCGACCTTCTCCGCCAGCTTGCCGTCCTTGAAGCAGAAGCGGTACACGGTCTCGTCGCCGCCCTTGGCGTCCGCGGCCGAGACGTACCAGGAGCAGACGCTGCCCGCGGGTTCGGCCGGGCCGCCGTCCTTCAGGGCGGCCTCGATGAAGCTCTTGCCGGAGGGCATCCTGGCGCGGACCGCGTCCTGCGGGTCGCCGACGTTCACCGACCGGTAGACGTCGGGTTCGAGCATCGTCTTGCCGGCGGCGTCGACGACCTTCGCGACGCCGAAGGCGAGTGCCGCGACGCCCGCGAGGCCGAGCACCAGCACCACTGCGCAGCCGATGAGACAGCCCTTGCGCTGTGCCACGTCCGTTCCTCCGTACCTTGCAGATCCGTTGACACCCGGACCTTCGCAGGGCGGGGGGACCGCGCGCCGTCCTCCAAAGTCTTCGCCGCCCGCAACGATCGTCGTTGCGGACGCCGTGGCTCGGCTCGCGGTCCGCCTCGGTGCACGCTCCGCGTCAGTGCGCCGGGGCCGTCAGGTCCGCGGGGTCGGTGTTCGCGCCGCACAGGACGACGGCCACCCGGTCCCCCGGCGGCTCGGGCGCGGTGCGCAGCGCCGCGAGGGCCGTGGCCGCGCCCGCTTCCACCACGATCCGGTGCTCCTCCCACAGGGCGCGCCGGGCGCCGGTGATCGCCGCGTCCGGGACCAGGACGGACCGGACGTTCTCCTCCTGGGCGGCGGCCAGGGCGGCCGCCGAGACGCGGGTGGCGCCCAGCGAGTCGGCGGCGACCGAGTCCACGGTGACGTCGACGGGCCGGCCCGCCTCCAGGGCGGCGTTCAGGGCGCGGCAGTTCTCCGGCTCGGCGGCGATCACCCGTACGCCGTGCTCGCGGGCCGCGGTGGCGACACCGGCGAACAGCCCGCCGCCGCCGACCGCGACGACGACGGCGTCCAGGCCGGGCAGCCCGGCGCGGATCTCGTCCAGCAGCGTCCCGGCGCCCGCGGCGATCAGCGGGTGGTCGTAGGCGTGGCTGCTCAGCGCTCCGCTCGCCGCCGCGAACTCCTCGCAGGCGGCGAGTGCTTCGGCGTACCGCTCGCCGACGAGCCGTACGTCGGCCCCGTAGCCGCGCAGCCGTTCCACCTTCACGCGGGGCGCGTTGACGGGCAGGAACACGGTGGCGGGGACGGACTGGGCGCGGGCGGCCCAGGCGCAGGCGAGGCCCGCGTTGCCGCCGGAGGCGATGGTGACGCCCGCGGCGGGCAGGGTGCCGGCGTCGCGGTGGGCGGCCAGGAAGTTGTGGGCGCCGCGGGCCTTGAAGGAGCCGGTGTGCTGGAGGTGTTCCAGCGCGTACCAGACGCCTTCGGCGGCGGGTGCGACGGCGACCGGGCGGACCGCCCCGGTCAGCCGTCCGGCGGCGGCGCGCACGGCGGCGTAGTCGAGCTGCTGTTCCATGACGGGGTCCCCTTCGAGCGGCTTCATGCGGCGGCGGGCCGGTTGGCCTCGATCAGCTGGCGCAGGGCGCCGTAGTACACCTCGTGGTCGGTCAGGGCGGGCAGTACGTCGGCCAGTCCGCCCGAGAGCACGGGGAAGCGCTCCGGGTCCAGCGCGGCCAGGGCCGCCCGCGACGCGGCGGTGGCCCCGGCCGGATCCCGGTGGTCCACGAAGGCGGCGCTGCCGAGGGTGAGCAGGTACATGCGCCGGTAGGCGGTCATGGCCTCGGCGGGGGTCATCCCGGCGGCCGTGCTGTCGGCGAGCGCGGGTTCGACCAGCCGGGCCAGCAGCCGGCGGCCGAGCCAGGGGCGGCCGCCGCGGAGCACCAGCAGCCCGGGGTGCGCGGTGAGCAGCCGGTAGAGGGCGGTGAACCGCTGTTCGGTGGCCTCGGCCCAGGCGGTGCCGGCCGGGATCTCGGGCAGCTGGCCGGCGAGGTGCTCGGTACAGAGGTCGAGCAGTCCGGCGAGGTCGGTGCAGCGGCGCTGGACGGTGGCGTGGGAGACCTCCAGCCGGTCGGCGAGGGCCCGGAAGCTCAGGGCGTCCGGCCCTTCCTCGTCGATCAGGCGCAGGGCGGCGACGGCGATCGCGTCCGGCGTCGCGCGGTCCAGGGCTGCTGATCTCCTCGGCATGAGATACACCGTATCAGACAGTGGAACATACGACGTATCACACCGCGGGCCGGGCACCCGCCGCCCGCCGCCCCGCGCCGCCGCCTCCCCGATCGTGTGACGTCGACTACGGCCATATTGCTGGTCATTGAGCCATAACCATCGACTTATGTTGACACTGGGTAGTCGCACCGCTGCACTGGGCGCACTGCAGCCCCACCTCAAGGAGTCTCCGTGCCGCCTCGCCTGCGTGCGTCGCTCCCCTGCCTGACCGCGGCCGCCCTGCTCGCCTTCTGCCTCGCCCCCGCCCCCGTCGCCGCCGAGCCCCACGCGACCTCGGACACCCCCCTCGCGCTCACGCCGCCGATGGGCTGGAACAACTGGGCGCACTACATGTGCGACATCGACGAGGCCACCGTGGTCGCGAACGCCGACGCACTGGTCTCCAGCGGCCTGGCCGCCAAGGGCTACGACACGGTGACCGTCGACGACTGCTGGATGACCAAGAGCCGGGACGCGGACGGCAGCCTGGTCGTCGACACGCAGAAGTTCCCGCACGGCATGGCCTGGCTCGGCGAACACCTGCACGCCAAGGGCCTGAAGTTCGGCATCTACGAGGACGCCGGCTCCCTCACCTGCGAGCGCTACCCGGGCAGCGGCTCCCCCGACGGCGGCGGCCCCGACCACTACGCCCAGGACGCCCGGCAGTTCGCGTCGTGGAAGGTCGACTACGTCAAGATGGACGGGTGCAACCTGTGGGTACCGCCCGGCACGACGAAGGAGCAGGCGTACCGCGACGCGTACGCCGCCGTCGCCGGGGCCCTGCGGGACAGCGGCCGTGACATGGTGCTGTCGGCCTCGGCTCCCGCCTACTTCCAGCAGGGCGAATGGGGCGGCTCCGACTGGCACAAGGTCCTCGGGTGGGTCGGCGAGAGCGGCCAGCTGTGGCGCGAGGGCAAGGACATCAAGGTCTACGACGCGGCCGCTCCCGCCACCTCCCGGTGGAGCTCGGTGCTCGGCAACTACGGCTACAACCGCTGGCTCGGCCGCTACGCCGGCCCGGGCAACTGGAACGACCCCGACTTCCTGATCGCGGGCGCGCCCGGGCTGACCGAGGCCGAGAGCCGCAGCCAGGTGGGACTGTGGGCGATGATGGCGGCGCCGTTCATCCTGTCCTCCGAGGTCTCCGAGCTGACCCCGGCCGGGCTGGCCGCCCTGGGCAACACCGACCTGATCGCGCTGGACCAGGACCCGATGGGCCGCCAGGGCGCGGTGCTCTCCGCGAACGCCACGTTCGAGGTGCTGGCCCGGCCGCTGGCGAACGGCGACCGCGCCGTCGCCGTCCTCAACCGCTCCGGCGCCACCCGTGACATCTCCGTGCCGCTCGCCGACATCGGTCTGAACGCGTGCACGGTCGACGCCAAGGACCTGTGGAGCGGCAGGCGCACCGAGGTCTCCACCTCCCTGACGGGCAGGCTGGCCGCGCACGACACGGCGGTCTGGCGGCTCACCCCGCACGGCGGGTGCGGCGCCGCCGTGCCCACCGGGCAGATCACCGGCAACGGCGCGCAGTGCGCCGACGGGGTCAACACCACCGGCGTGGGCGCGGTGGTCCTGGCGCCGTGCACCGCGGGCGCCGACCAGCGCTGGGTGCTCGGGCCGGACTCCACCGTACGGCTGACCGGGGAATGCCTGTCGGCGGGCGAGAACGGCTCCGTGGAAACGGCGGACTGCGCGCCCGGGGAGCCGGGCCAGAGCTGGACGCACCGCCGGGACGGGGCCCTGGTCGAGGACGTGAGCGGGATGTGCCTCACGGCTCCCGCCGCGGCCGCGACCCCGGACGCCCCCGCCGAGCGGCTGAAGCTGGCCGAGTGCGGGGAGCACCGGGTCGACCAGGCCTGGTCCCTGCCGCTCTGAGGCCGCACCGGGGTTGCCGTCCGGCCACGGCCCGGGACGGCCCCCGGACGCGGGGGCCGCCCCCCGCCCCGGCCCCCCGCGCCCGCCGCCCCCACCCGGGCGGACCGCACGTCTCCCGCGCCCCCCCCCCCCCCCCCCC
>NZ_JBHYVA010000180.1:0-13097 GCF_042750055.1 Streptomyces sp. NPDC059456 | reverse complement strand
TCCCGGGCGCCCAGGCCGCCGCCCCCCGACGCCGTTTCACCCGCCCCCAGTCCGCCGCTTGGCACCCCGCCGCCCCCCCGCCGCGCCCCCCCCCCCGCGGGGGGCCCCCCGCCACGCGGCTGGTACCGATCCCGTCGGGAGAGGCATGACACACCATCCCTTCCAGTTCGCCGTGACGACCTCCGGAGACCAACCCGGCAGCGGCTGGCCCGACTTCGTGCGCCGCGCGGAGGACCTCGGCTACGACCTCCTGCTGATCACCGATCACGTCTGCCAGGGGCTGGCCCCGCTGCCGGCACTGGCCGCCGCCGCGGTGCTCACCACCCGGATCGGCCTGGGCACGTACGTCCTGGGCAACGACCTGCGCAACCCGGTCCTGCTCGCGCAGGAGGCGGCGACGCTGGACAGCCTGTCCGGCGGACGTTTCACCCTGGGCCTGGGTGCCGGCTGGCTGCCGGAGGACTACCGGAGCACCGGCATCCCCTTCGGTCCCGGCGCGGAACGCCTGGCCCGGCTTGCCGAGACGGTCGCGATCGTGACGCAGCTCCTCACCACCGGAAGCTGCCACCACCAGGGACGGCACCACACCGTCCACGTCGACGACTTCGCCCCCCGCCGCCCGGACGGCACCCGCCCGGACCTCCTGCTGGGGGGCGCGCGGCGCGGCGCGCTCGCGCTGGCCGCGCGCTGCGCCGACACCGTGAGCCTTCTGCCGCGCACCACCGCGGAGCACACCGTCGACCAGCGGGACAGCACGCCAAAGGCCATGGACCGCAAGGTCGCCTGGGTCCGCGGGGCGGCCGGCCCCCGCTTCCCCCGGCTGCGGCTCAACCACGTGCTGTGGGAGTGCATGGTGCTGCCGGACCCTCGGCCCATCCTGGAAGTCTTCGCCAAGGCCATGAACGAGACCCCCGAACAGGTGGCGGACAACCCCGCCATGCTGATCGGCAGCACGACGTCCGCCGCCGAGCAGCTGGAACGGCGCAGAGAGCGCTGGGGACTGTCCACCGTGACCGTACCGGCCGCTGCGATGGAGGCGTTCGCCCCCGTCGTGGCCGCCCTGTCCGGCAAATGATCAAGTGATACGCGATCGACGAGGAGAACGAGTGTCGGAGCCCTTTCGTCTCGACGGCGGACGCGCCGTGGTCACCGGCGCCGGCCGCGGTATCGGCCGCGAGGTGGCACTGCTGCTGGCCCGCCAAGGCGCCCAGGTCACGGTCGTCGCCCGCACGGCCGCCGACGTCGAGGCGGTCGTGGGGGAGATCCTCGGCGCCGGCGGCACCGCGCACTGGATCGCCGCCGACTGCGCCGATCCCGCGGCTGCCGAACAGGCAGTGACCGAGGCGGTCGACCGGATGGGCGGGCTGGACATCCTGGTCGGCAACGTCGGTGGCTGGGGCGACGTGCCGGGTTCCACGGGACCGCTGACCGAGGCGACCGCGGCGGCGATCGACTCCGTGTTCGGGATGAACGTCAAGGCCCCGCTGCTCACGGTGATGGCCGCGGCCCGTGCGATGACCGCCCAGGGCACCGGTGGTGCCATCGTCTCCACCGCCTCCATCGACGGCCTGTTCCCCGCCCCGGGCGAAGCCCTGTACGGAGCGGCCAAGGCTGCCCTGATCAGCCTGACGGGCGCCCTCGCCTACGAACTCGGCCCGAGCGGCATCCGGGTCAACGCCGTCGCCCCGGCCCTGATCGAGACCGCGATGACCCGGCCGTGGCTGACGGACCAGGACGACCGGCAGGACCGTGCCTCCCTCTATCCGCTGGGCAGGTTCGGCAACCCCGCCGACGTCGCCGCCGCGGTGCTCTACCTGTGCAGCGACCAGGCGGGCTGGATCTCGGGGGTCACCCTCCCGGTCCACGGCGGCCAGCAGGCCACCAGCGACGCCTTCCGCTGGGTGCGCGCCCACAACACGGTGCCGCCGCGCCGTCTCATCTGATGCCGGCCCCTCCGCCCCTCGACACACGTCCGGGGTGTCACGCGGCTCCGCCAGGAGACCGGAAGGAGAACGATCGCATGCCCTCGCAGCCCCCCGTCCCCGGGGGTGAACGGCCCGCCCGGCGCGAGTCACCGCTCCTGGCGATGCTCGGGATGCTGCCGTCCGTCAGCCTCCCGCTGACCGGTCTGCTGCTGTTCGCACTGATCGGGGCCGCGCTCGCGCCGGTGGCCCTGACGATCGCCAATGGCCGCCTGGTCGACGTGGTGTCGGGCGCCGCCGCCCACGGGCAGGCCCCGGCGCTGCGGCAGGTCACCGTCCTGGGCGTCCTGATCGCGCTCGGGTTCCTGCTCCAGCAGCTCCTGGTTCCGGTGGCCCAGCAGACGGCCGACGTCCTCGGGCGGCGGCTCACCCGCCGGCTGAGGGACCGCGTCATGGCGGCCTCGCTCACCCCCACCGGCATCGGCCACCTGGAGGACACGGACACGCTCGACCTCGTGACGGGGGCGCAGGGGGTCGGCACCGCAGGCTTCACCCCGCGCGACGCGCTGATCGCGAGCGCGAACATCGGCGCGGCCAGGCTTCAGGCGGTGGCCTGCGCGGCCCTGATCGCCGTCTTCCAGTGGTGGCTCGCCCTGGCCCTGCTGGCCGGCTTCGCCGTCCTGACCAGCGGAGCCGTCGCGGACTACCGGCGCGGCCAGCAGGCGTTGATGGGCACCCCGGCGCGGCTGCGGCGCCCGTCGTACGTGCGCGACTTCGCGCGGGACCCGGACGCCGCCAAGGAGATCCGGGTCTTCGGGCTGCGGGACTGGCTCGACCTGCGCTTCCACCAGGAGTGGCGGGTCGCCATGGCGGGCCTGTGGCAGACCCGCCATGGCGGCCGTCTCCTCATGCCCGCGCTCACCGCCGGGGTGATGGCCGTGCAGCTCGGCGGCTTCACCGTGCTGGGACTGGCGGCCTCCAGCGGCGACCTGAGCGCAGGGCGCTTCACCGCCTACGCGGGCGCTCTGCTCGGGCTCAGTGCCGTCATGGGCGTCAGCCCGGACAACGTGAAGATCGACCAGGGAGCCGCCGCGATTCCGCTGGTCCGCGCGCTCGAACGCGCCCTGTCGCCCGCCCCCGTTCTCGTCCCCGTCCCCCTCCCCGTCCCCGTCCCCGCAGCCTCGATGTCCGCCGCGCCCGTCCCCACCGCCCCGGCCGCGGACGGGCCGTTCGGCGGTCCGCCGCCGGCCATCCGGTTCGAGGCGGTCGGCTTCCGTTACGCCGGACGGTCCGAACCGGTCTTCAGCGGCTTCGACCTGGACATCCCGGCCGGACGGTCCCTGGCCGTCGTCGGCGTCAACGGCGCGGGAAAGAGCACCCTGGTCAAACTGCTGGCCGGCATGTACCGACCGCAGTCCGGCCGCATCCTGATCGACGGCGTCCCGCTGACGGATCCCGACACCGCGGGCTGGCAGCGGCGGATCGGCGCGGTCTTCCAGGACTTCGTCCACTACGAGTTGAGCGCCGCGGACAACGTGGGACTCGGTGCCGTCGAGCACCTCGACGACACGGCGGGCCTGCGGACCTGCGCCGACCAGGCCGGAGCCGGGGAGCTGATCGACCGTCTGGACCACGGCTGGCAGAACATGCTGTCCGCCAGGTTCCCCGGCGGCCGTGACCTGTCCGGCGGCGAGTGGCAGCGGCTGGCGCTGGCCCGCGCACTGTTCGCGGTCCGGCACGGCGCCCGGGTGCTGATCCTCGACGAGCCGGCCTCCGCCCTCGACGTACGGGCCGAGGCGGAGCTGAACGACCGCTTCCTCTCGCTCACCGAGGGGGTGACCTCCGTGCTCATCTCGCACCGCTTCTCCACCACCCGCCGCGCCGACCGGATCGTCGTGCTCGAGCACGGCAGGATCCTGGAGAGCGGCAGCCACGACGACCTCGTGGCCGCCGACGGGGCGTACGCCCGGATGTTCCGCATCCAGGCCGACCGGTTCGACGGCCCGCGCACGGGTGGTGAGGCACGTGCGTGAGTCGCTGCGCGGCCTCGCAGCCGCCTTCGCGCTGTCCTTCCGCGCAGACCGCACCCGCGCGCTCCCCTTCACCGTCCTGTTCAGTCTGCGCCCGTTGACCCTGGTGGCCTCCGCGTACGGGCTCAAATTGGCCGTCGAGGCCATCCAGGCCCACCAGTTCGGCTCGACCGTCCGGCTCGCAGCCGTCATCGCCCTGATCAACGCACTCGGCTTCGCCGCCGGTTCGGTGGCGATCCGGCTGGCGGTCCCCCTCATCGAGCAGACCGCCCACCTGGTCGACCGCGAACTCATGCGGCTGTCGACCACGCCGGTCGAGCCGGCCGAACGCTCCGGCTGGCTGGACGAACTCGAAGTGCTGGCCGCCGACCGGATGCACCTGGCCGAGGGCTGCGACGTCACCTCGCTGCTCATCGGCGCCGTACTGCGGGCCGTCGCCACCGGGGTCGCGCTCGCCTTCGTCAATCCGTTCCTGCTGTTCCTGCCACTGCTCGCCTGGCCCTCGCTGGTGGCCGGCTCCCGGACGGAGCGGCTCAGGCAGCGGGCCCTCACCGACACGGCCGCCGACCAGCGCCAGGCCCGCTTCCTGTTCGAACAGGCCACCAGCGCCGGCCCGGCGAAGGAACTGCGCATCTACGGCCTGCGCGAGGAGTTCCGCAGCCGTCACCTGCGCCACCTGCTCGCGGCCGACGCCCGCCTGGACCGCGCCGGCGTGCTGGGAACGCTGTACGTCGCCGGCGGCTGGCTGGTCTTCGCCGCCGGTTACGCCGGAGCCGTGATCCTCGTGGCACGCCAGGCGGTCACGGGCGGGATCGGCCTCGGTGACGTCGTACTGACCCTGACCCTGGTGGCCAGCGTCAGCCAGCAGATGGCGCAGACCGTGCGCTTCGGCAACGCGGTCGACAACAGCAAGGAGGCGGGGACCCGGCTGCTGCGGCTGCGGGCCCGAGCCCAGGCGGCCGACGAACTCTGGACGGGCATCCTGCCGGCGCCGCAGCAGCTCACCCGGGGCATCGAACTGCGCGGTCTCGGCTACCGGTACGCCGACGCGGACCACGACGCGCTCACCGGCGCCGACCTGTTCCTGCCGGCCGGCAGCGTGGTCGGAGTCGTGGGCGACAACGGTGCCGGCAAGAGCACCCTCGTCCGTCTGCTGGCGGGCCTGGCCACCCCCACGCACGGAAGCATCCTGATCGACGGCACCGAGCTGCGTGACCTCGACCTGGCCGGCTGGCGCTCCCGGATCACCGCCGGCTTCCAGGACTTCGCCAAGCCCCAGTTCCTGCTGCGCGAGACCGTCGGCATGGGCGACCTCCCCAGGATCGACGACACCTTCGCCGTCACCGGCGCCCTGCGCGCCGCCGACGCCGAGACGCTCCCGGACACCCTCGGCGGACGGCTGAACACCCCGCTCGGGCGCACCTTCGACGACGGAACCGACCTGTCCGGCGGACAGTGGCAGAAACTCGCCGTCGCCCGCGCCATGATGCGTCCCGCTCCACTGCTGCTCCTGCTCGACGAGCCGACGGCAGCCATCGACCCGGCCGCGGAACAGGTCCTCCTCGACCGGTACGCGACGGCGGCACGCGCCATCGGCCGGGCCACCGGAGCGGTCACCCTGCTCGTCTCGCACCGGCTCGGCAGCATGCGCGACACCGATCTGATCGTGGTGGTGCGCCAGGGCCGGATCACCGAGGTCGGCACGCACCACGAACTCCTCGCGCTCGACGGCTCGTACGCGCAGCTCCACGGGCTGCAACGTCAGGCATACCGGTGAGCGGAGGACCTGGTGTCCCGACCTCGCGACCTGATGCCGCGGCCGCGGACCACGGTACCCGTCCGAAAGGAACCCCAGCCGATGCGTAGCTCCCGGCTACACACCCTGCCCTTCCACCCGCCGGCCACCCCGCTGCAACGGCGGATGTGGCTGGCCACGCAGTACGCCCGGGACACGCCCGTCTACAACCTCGCCTACGCCTGGCGGGTCGACGGACCGTTCGACCCGGAAGCCTTCCATTGCGCGTTGACCGTCATGACCGCCCGCCACGAGGCGCTCCGCACCACGTTCACCCTGCGGGAGGGGGAGCTGGTGCGCGTCGTCCACACCGAACTCCCACCGGAATTCACGCTCCTCGACGACGTCCCCGTATCCGGTGTCCGGGAACTGGCCGGGCAGGAGGCGAGGACCCGGTTCGACCTGGCCCGTGGTCCGCTGCTGCGCTGCCGGGTCCTGCGGCACGGTCCGGGCCGGCACAGCGTACTGCTGACCACGCATCACGTGAGCGTGGACGGGCAGGCGATGGGCGTCCTGCGGGAGGAGATCGCCGCCTGCTACGAGGCGTTCGTACAGAAGCGGCCGGACGCATTGCCGCCGGTCCACCGTCAGTTCGCCGACTTCGCCGCCTGGCAGCAGGAGGGGCTCGACACCGGGCGCTTCGACGCCCAGATCGCGTACTGGAAGGACCGGCTGAAGGACATCGCCGCTCCCGCCCACCTGCCCTTCCTCAAGCCGCGGCCCGTGATCCGCAGACCGGACGCCCTGTGGGAGGAGATCTTCTGCGACGTGCCGCTCGCCGCGGCAGCCCGCGCGCTTGCCGTCGACGCGCAGACCAGTGTCTCCACCGTGCTGATCGCCGCGGTCTCCCGGTGGCTCGCCGCCGAGACCGGCCTCGGGGAGGCCCTGATCGGGATGTCGACGGCCGGACGGTCGCTGCCGGAGTTCGACCGCCTGGTGGGGCTGAGCACCAACACCCTCCCGCTGCGCATCCCGGTACCGGCGGCGAGCACGGCCCGGCTCATCGACGAGACGCGCTCGGTCATGCTCGCCGCGATGGACAACCAGGACGTGCCGTTCCCGCTGCTGATGCAGGAACTCGGGCTGCCGCGCACCCTGCCGGTCAACCCGCTCACCCACGTCCTGGTCGCCCTGCGCGACGGCCTGGGCCAACCGCTGCGGCTGGCCGGCGCCGAGACGACGACGCTTGCGCCGGCGGCCCTGTCCAGCACCACGGACATCACGCTCGAACTCGGTCCGCAGCCCGACGGGACGATCCGTGGAGGCCTGCTGTACTCGCCGGACCTGATCGACCCGGCGGAGGCGGCACGGCTCACGGCGAGGTTGGTCGGCGTGCTGGAACGCATGGCGTCGGAGCCGCGGCCTCCCAGGGAGGATTCCCCCGGCGGGCCTCCTCGGCCGAGCGGGCCTTCGGAGCCCGGGCCGGGTTCCGCCGACGGAACGGCTCGGGGCCCCGGACCGGTTGCCGGCTCCGGGCCGTCCTCCGCTCCTGCGCCACTCGCGGGAACCGCTCCCCCGCCGACCGGCGATCCCGCGGTACGCCAGCACACCAGTGGACTGTGGCAACGCCTGCTCGACGGCGCGGCGCCGGCGGACGACGACGACTTCTTCGCCGCGGGAGGCGACTCGCTGCTCGCCGCCGAACTCATGGTGCTGCTCGGCGAGGCACTGCACTGCTCGCTGCCCCTCGACGTGCCGGTCGGCCGGCCCACCTTCGGGGCGATCGTCGCCGCGGTGACCGAGTACCGAGCCGGGGGGCGGCAGTGACCACGGCCGAGACGGCGGTCGTGGTCAAGTACGGGGGCGCGGCAATGGACGGCGGCCGTCTGTCCGCCACCGCGATGCGTGATCTGGCCGTGCTGGCCGGCGACAGCCGGCGGCTCGTCCTGGTGCACGGCGGCGGCCGCAAGGTGACCGAGGAGGCCGCCCGGCGCGGTCTGACCCCACGCTTCCTCGATGGTCTGCGGGTCACCGACCCGGACATGATGGACGTCGTGCGCATGGTGCTCGTCGGCCGGATCAACAAGGACCTGGTCGGTCAGCTCCAAGGCGTCGGCGTACCGGCGATCGGGCTGTCCGGCGAGGACGCCGGCCTGATGACAGCACGCACGCTGCGGGTCGACGGCGTCGCCAGGTTCGGCAGGGTGGGCGAGGTGGCCGCCGTCGACACGAGGGTGCTGACCATGGCGTGGGAGGCGGGTCTGGTACCCGTGGTCGCCAGTGTCGCGCCCGATGCGGCCGGCCTGCCCCACAACCTCAACGCCGACACCGCTGCCGCCGCGTTGGCCGCCGCTCTGCCCGCCGACCGTCTGGTCTACGTGAGCGATGTGGAAGGTCTGATGGCCGATCCGGCCGATCCCGCGTCGATCATCCCGCGCATGGGCAGCGACGACCTCGCGGCGCTGCTGCGCGACCGGCCTCCGCGGGACGGCATGCTGCCGAAGCTCTCGGGCGCCCTCACGGCGCTGCGCTCGGGTGTGCCCGTCGTCCGGCTGGTCGGCGATCAGGCACTGCTCAGCGCCTTCACCGCCGGCACCGGCCGGGGGACCACCCTGCACGCGTGACGGCGCATCCGCGAGGCGACCCTCGCTGCTCCGTACCCGCCTGCGGTTCGGAGAACAGGGGCGGCGCGGCGCCGGGCCTCTAAAGGATCATGCCGGTCCGTGCCGGTGGTCTCGCGATCACGGCCAGCCCGGACGAGAGTGCCGTATTCCCCCGGTCCCGGAGTACACGCTCCACGCCTACGGCACGGTGCGCGAGTCCGACATGGCCACCCACCAGGGTGAGGGCGACGGGGGTCGCTGCCCGCACGTTTCGATCTGAGGTGGGTTCGTTGGTCTGGTGGGCCGAAAGGTTCCTCCGGGACGGGGAGCGTCCTGCGTGGGCACGGGCTCCATTGGACACCTGAGGATCCGAATCTGCCCGAGTACGTCGACGGCCTGCGCTTCGGGAGCCGCGGCGAGCCGTATCCCCTCGGCCTGGGATCGGTCCTGCGCTGCCAACAGAACGGAGACCACGCCCGCTGTCGCCCTGTATTTCTTGCGCCTCAGTGGCCCATGCCAGGCCAGGATGCTTTCGCGTGCATGTCCGCCCGTCCGCATCGATCTGTCCGGCCGCACCCTGCGCCATCTCTCCGGTCTTCTGGCAGGTCACGGCTGGCGCATCGGCTCCCGCTGGCGTCGCCCGGCCTGCGGCCGGCAGGCCCCGCTCGTCCTGGCTCACTTGCGCTGCGGCGACACCTACGCGCCTCGCACCGGGCTTCCGCATCGGGATCGCCACGGCCTACCGCTACCCACCCTGGAGCAGGTCATGGAGACCGTGCGGAAGAAGGCGTACGTGATCCTCGACGGTACCGTGCTCTCCATCGACCGCATCGCCGCCGACCGCCCGCACTACGCGGGGCAGAAAATGCGCAGCCTGGCCGGAGGCCTCCAGGGCGTCGAGGACGAGCTCGACGCTGCGGTCCACGTCGCGGATGGCGTTGAGGTGGAAGGTCAGGCCGTCGTACCAGTGCTCGTCGTCGGTGACCGGTCCGAAGACGGTGCCCAGCATCCACGCGTACTCCGGAGACCGGAGACTGGTGCGTTCCGCTTCCGTCGACGACGGGGGCTGCCCGCCGGCCACGGCCGGGCCGACCCTCGCGGACGCCCCACCATGCCGCCCGGACATCCCGGACAGCCCGGTCGCCCGCGGCAGCCGCCTGAAGGGGTCGTCGGTGTCAGCGGACCCGGCCCGAGGCCTTGGCCGGAGCGACCTGCTGCCGGTGGGCGGGGAGGACGCCTTCGGCCGGGGCCTGCTGTCCGGTCGCTACTGCGGCGGTGGGCGTGGTGTGGAGCGGGAACGGACCGCCGCTGCGGACACCGGCCTCACCGGTGCCGCATGGTCGGCGCCGGGCGGCCGCCCGGCGGGGGCGAATTCCGCGCGGGCCCTGAGGATGAGGGCGGCCCGGCCGATGTCGCGCAGGGCCGAGACGAGGGGCGTCGAGGCGGGACGTAGCGGAGGCGAGGACGCCTGGCATCCCGCATCGGTATGGGTGGGCATGGCCGAGGGCGGCGGGCCGAAACGGCCGCAGTTCCCGTGGGTGAGGACGGACCGCAGTTCGGTCAGCAGCCTGTCCGGGTGGCAGCAATCGTCCGGAGGGAGTGATTCCGACTGTGCTGTGTGGCAGCCCCGGGGTCTGTGGGCATCGTGACATGCGTCCGGTTCGAGTCCCGTTGGCCCATACGACCGTCCCGGCTTCCAGACCGGCGGAAAGACGCGATCCGTGTTCCTGCGGAAGACGGAAGAAGCGAGGAGACTCCATGGCGAACTACCGCCGGCCCGTCCTGCGACGGGTGCTGACGAGTGCGGCGATCGGCCTCGTCCTGGCCGTCACGGGTCCTGCGGGGCTCGCGCAGGCCGACGGGGGTGCGGCTTCGGCCTCCACCGGTACCGCCGCCTCCCAGGCGCGCGCGGTATGCCCGCCCACGACGCTGTGGGCGAACACCGGCGGAACCTCCCGGAACCTCATTCAGTACGACACCACCGGCAACACCCTCAGCACCGCGCCGCTCGTCCGCGACTACGGTGACATCGCGTTCAGTCCGAACGGATCGACCCTGCACGGGGTCGACTTCCCCGGAACCCCGGGCTCGTCCACGCTTTACACCATCGACCCGGTCACCGGTGCGGAGACGGCGAGCACGCCGATCACCGGACCCCTTGCCGCGGTCACCCAGACACCGGCCGTCAACGGCCTGACCGCCCGCGCGGACGGGATCCTGATCGCCGGCTCGTTCAGCACGAGCCAGATCTTCCTGATCGACCCGGCCACGGGCGTCTCCACGCTGTTCCCGGCCTCGCTCCCGGCCGGCATCGTCTCGGCGGGTGACTTCATCACCCTGGACGACGGCGACGTCCTGGCCTTCGGCGCCGCGGACACGACGAGCCCGTCCCCGGTGTTCCGGATCCGTCCTGACAACACCATCGTCCAGATCGGCACGGTCCCCCAGACCTTCGGTGCCGCCAAGTCCGCCGGACAGGTCTACGCCTTTGCCTCCAACGGCGACATCAATCAGCTGAACAGCCTTCCCACCACCGCCTCCACGGCCGCTCTGCCGGTCACGACCGTCAAGGCGACCGGCAGCGGCTTCTACGGGGCCGCCTCCACCCAGGACGCCGGCACCTGCGTCACGCCCGCCTATACGATCGCCAAGACGGCGACGCCGGCACGCAAGGCCAACGAGGGCGACACCATCACCTACCGGGTCACCGTCCGCAACACCGGCGCCGCCGCCGCGACCGGCGACTTCACCGACGACCTCGGCGACGTCCTGGACGACGCTACCCTCGTCCCCGGCTCGGTCACCTCGACCACCGGATCCGCGGCTGTCACCGGCGCCACGCTGACCTGGACCGGGACCCTGGCACCCGGCGCCACCGCCACCGTCACCTACCAGGTGAACGTCAACGCTCCCGACACCGGCGACCGCACCCTGACCAACACCGCCGTGCCCACCGCCCCGGGCGGCACGTGCACCACCTTCCGCGCGTGCACCGTCACCATCAGGGTTGACAAGAACAAGAACAAGGACTGCGACAAGCCCGGCCACGGCCACGGCGACAAGCCCGGAAACGGCTACGGCGACGGTGGCCACGGCCACGACGACGACGGCATGCGGAAGCAGCCGGGCACCTCCCGCCACTGACCGCCGCACACCGCGGCCCCGGGGCGACGACAGTACGTGAAGCGCAGCGACCCGCTCCGGCAGAGCATGAGCCGTACGTGACCTGCGGGACACACCACGCTCCACAGCACCACCTCCCATCGCCGGACAGCCAGCGTGTGACAGGACCGAGCGAAAAGCACTCAGGGCCGTCTCTCCCACCTCCCGTGGGCGAGCCGGCCCTCACGTCGTCCGGCGCCGCGACGGCGCCACCGTGCTCCGGCAGACAGCGACGGCCCTCGCCACCGAATCCGAAGTCGGCGTCACCAAGGGTTCCCCCGTCCACCAGCCACCCCGTGCTGAAGCGTCCTCGCCCACCCCGGCACAAACGGGCCGGCACCGTCCGCTGCCCCGGGGCGGCGAGCCTGAGAAGGGCACAGAAGGGCGAGGGGGGTGTCGGTGAGGCCGGCGGTGGGTGTAGGCGAAGCTCGCCGCGTACGGGAGCGACTACATGTCTTGCGCGCGCACCGGTGAACACCGAGACCCGTTGTCGGACCCACTGCATCGGCTTCGCCCAGTCGGCCAGGCGTCCGGCGTTCCTGGGACTGGCAGTAGCAGGCGAGATGGACGGTGAACGGTGCACACTCGCAGCTATGGTGACGACGGAATTCGGGCAGGCAGTACGCCGCTGGCGCACCCGATTCCCACCCAACGCGGCCGGGCTGGCCGTTGACAGGACTCGGCGCAGCAGGTCCGCCCACGACTCGGTAGACTCCCGCACCCCCTCGGCCAGCGCGATCAGCTCCTTGGTTCCTCCGACCGGACGCCGAGCAGGACCAGGACGCACGAGTGGGCATGTCCGAGCCGGACCTTGAGGTGGACCCCGTCCGCCCACACGCAGACGAAGTCCCGGTCGGACAGGTCACGCTGCTGGAAGGCCGCGTGGTCGTCCTGCCACTGGCGCGTCAGCCTGGTCACGGTCGCCGGCGACAGCCCTGCCGTGCTGCCGAGGAACTGCTCCAGCACGGGCAGGAAGTCCCCGGACGACAGTCCGTGCAGGTACAGCAGCGGCAGCACCTCAGAGATCTTCGGGGATTTGCGGCACCACGGGGCCGGGATCTTCGATGCGAACCGCTTGCGCTAGCCGGTGACCTCGTCCATGCGGCGGTCGTTCATCCGCGGGGCCTGCACTTCGACCGGGCCGGCCGCGGTGGTCACGGTGCGGGGCTGGTGATGGCCGTTGCGGACCACCAGGCGGTGCCCGCGCTCGTCTGTCTCGGCAGACAACTCGGCCATGTGCTGGTTGACTTCCGCCTCCAGCGCGGCGGCGAGCATGCGGCGTGCGCCTTCGCCGACGATCTCGTCGATCAGGGAGCCGGACTGGGTGGAGCCGTCGTCGGTGACTACGCTGAGCACAGAGGTGCCTTCCCGGCTCGCCCTACGAACGCGGGCCCACTCGGAGACCATCAGAGGATCATTCGGGAAGGCACGCCCTCCGCGTTCCCCCCTCCCCGATCCTCAGGCTTCGAGCATTGCTCGCTCTCTGCGGTGCGGGATGACGTGTCCCGTGCCCGGACAGCCGTCGTCGGCGATCGCGAGGGACTTGCCGGCGGCGGCCCTGGCTCCGGATTCTTCCCACTCCTTGCAGTCGTTGGGGTTGGCGGCGGGTGGGGGGGGGTGGGCGGGGGAGCGGCCGGGTGTGGGG